>CAJONQ010000014.1 GCA_905235835.1 uncultured Prevotella sp. | reverse complement strand
TATTGGTGCAGCCATCTATCAAGGTGAGGATGGTCGCCACGAATTGGCAAAGGATAACTTCCAGATGGTGACCTGGGGCAATGCCATGAAGATGGATGCGCTGATGAAGAGTAATGGTGACTTGAACTTTGCTAACCTTGACCCTGCTTTGGATAAGTTAAAGAAAGACGGTATCGAGCTCTATGGTCATAACTTCTTCTGGCATACCCAGCAACAGCAGTCCTATCTGCGCTCTGTTATCGCTCCAAAGATGATACTGCCGGCATCGGATGGTGACAAGTGTGAGAATGTGATTACCAACTCTGGTTTCGAAGATGGTAACGCCACAGGATGGACAGGATGGAGCCATTACTCTCGTACCGTTGTAGAAGGAGGTCATGATAGTGACTATGCCCTAAAATGTGAGATGGATGGTGAGACAAGTGTTAACTATGACTGCCAGTTGTGGTGGTCCTTGGCTGAGAACCTACAGGCTGGTGTCACTTATTACTATGGTGTATGGTTGAAATCACCGGATAACATCAATGTACAGTTCATTGGTCAGAACGGGAGTTACAGTGGTCTTTATAAAGGAACTGTAACAGCCACTAACGAGTGGACGCTCTTGGAGGGTGAGTTTACCTATGATGGAAGCCCTGCCGATGTGGTACGTATTGGTTTGCAGTTCGGTGGTACACCAAACTCAGTGGTATTCGTTGACGACTTCCAGTTCGGTAAGAAGGTTGAAGACCCGATGGATAACGTGATTACCAATAGTAATTTTGATGACGGTACAGCCACAGGTTGGACAGGATGGAGTCATTATACTCGCACAGTTGAGGAAGGTGGACATAGTGGCAAGTATGCTTTGAAATGTACGATGGATGGTGAGACAAGTGTCAACTATGACTGCCAGCTGTGGTGGTCTTTGGCAGAGAACCTACAGGCAGGTACCATCTACAGCTACTCGTTCTACATCAAGTCACCAGATGCTGTCGTAGCACAGTTTATCGGTCAGAACGAGAGCTATAGTGGTTTGTATAAGTTATCATTCACAGCTCCTGAGGAATGGTTGAAGTGCGAGGGAGAATTCACCTACGACGGCAACCCAGCCGATGTAGTGCGCATTGGTCTGCAGTTTGGAGGTAAGCCAAACTCGGTATTGTGGGTAGATGACTTCAAGTTCGGAAAGAAAAAGGATCAGACACCTGCTGCAGGTTCACGTCGTGCAGGAGGTATCACCTTCGAGGCAAAGACTGCCGAAGAGAAGAACCAACTCCTCACAGAGGTGATGGAGAACTGGGTGAAAGGTGTGGCTGAGCATCTCGCTGCGAAGGAGATCGTTCCTGTAGCCTATGATGTCATCAACGAGGCAATTGCCGATGGTAGCAATGGCGTACGTGGTCTGAACGGTGTCTTCGGTGGTTCTGTCACGGACGATGACGGTAATGTGACCTATGATACTGCTCCTGTGGAAACAGAGGAAGATGGTCTGACCCTCAACTGGGGTAGTGGTCACTGGTACTGGGGCTATTATGTCCCTGACTATGCAGTGAAGGCATTCCAGTTCGCTCGTAAGTATCTGCCTGCATCTACCAAGCTGTTCTATAACGACTATAACTTGGAGAGCAGTGACTCTAAGCGTGCTGCCGCCATCCAGTTTGTGAAGGACATCGATGCGGCTAACGGTTCCGCTATCGTAGACGGTATCGGTACTCAGATGCACGTCAGCTTCTCACCAACGGATGATGCTGACGAGAACGCTGAGAAACTCGCAGAGCTGAAGGCAAGGGTTGACAAGCAGTTCCAGGAACTTGCCGCTACTGGTAAGCTCGTACGTGTCACCGAGTTGGATATCTCTGTAAACACAGGTAGTCCTTCTGCTGCTCAGTATAAGGCACAGGCTGATGCTTATCAGCTGATCTTCGAGTCATACTTTGAGAATGTACCTGAGGCACAGCAGAGTGGTATCACTATCTGGAGTCTGACAGACGCGGAGGATGAGCATGAGTACTGGCTGAAGGGTCAGGTTCCTAACCTTTGGGATGCTTCCTTCAAGCGTAAGTGGGCTTATAAGGGAGTCTGCGACGCCCTCGCTGGTGAGGACGTTGGTCTGACCTTCGGCTCTGAGACCTATAAGGCTTACTACGAGAAGAACAATGTCAGTGACACTGTGAAGTAAGCACAAAACAAGTACTATATTATTTCATCCCTGTTGTCCTACAAGATGGCAGGGATGATTTTTTTATGTATAATAAAACCAGTCGTCCAGCGTTATAATTATAAATAATGTATTACAAAACAGCTATGACACGACTTATCATGATATTAGCCCTCTTAGGTCTTACGACAAGTATGAGGGCACAACAGGAGACAGGCACGTGGTCGATTACTCCACGGGCAGGTGTTAATTCATCCAATGTATCCGTAGAAGACCTGTGGGGTAATTCCGACAAGTCATATAAGGCAAAACGTAAATGGGGATTCGTCGCTGGTGTGGATGCTGAGTATCAGGCAGGACAGCAGATAGGAGTCTCCATAGGTGCTTTCTATTCCAACGAGGGTTATACCTATGGTAATGTGGAGGATTTTGGGAGAGTCACTCAGACACTTCATTTCTTGAATATCCCTATTCTGGCAAACTTCTATGTCGAGCCGAACATCCTCCCAGGCTTGGCACTGAAGGCTGGTGTACAGTTTGGTTATCTCATGAAGGCTGATATGAAAGACGGCTTGGGTGAATATAGTCAGGGCAGAAATACACAAAGTTTCAAACGGGTCAATATTTCCATCCCTGCCGGTATCTCCTATTGCTACAAGAACTTCGTCGCTGATATCCGTTATAATATCGGACTCATGAATCTCTGTGATGTTGAGCTGGAAGTGGAAGACTCCTGGAAAACCAATTCCCTCTGGCTGACCGTCGGCTATCAATTTAAGCTGTAGTGAGGTCTGATAGCCGTATCCTCTGAGCGACAGAACCCTTTCATTTACGAAGCCCGTACCTTCGCAAGACGAAGGCGGCACATTCGACCCTCGAAGGCGGCACCTTCACCCCAAGGAGGCGGTACCTCCTTGTTTGTTCCAGTTGTTCGCTAAATCGTAATTTTGACTTTTGGTCGAAGGTAGGCGGCATTTCGGAAATACTCAAATATATTTGGCATTTCACTCAATTTACACTACCTTTGCAAAGAATTTTAAGCGCATGGGAATAATACGTTTTCTAAAAGACTGGACACTGCCTGTGGCAATCGCTACAGGGGCGGTGTGCTTTCTGACGTTCTACTTCGTACCGGCACTAGACAGGTTAGGTGATACGTTAGGTCCTGTGATTGACGTGTTATTCCCTGTATTCGTGTTCCTCACCCTCTTCGTGACGTTCTGTAAAGTGGACTTCCACCAGATGCGTCCGCATCGTTGGCAAGCAGGAGTGCTGGCGGCGCAACTGGTGTTGGTTGCTGTCGTGATAGGGGTGACGATGATTCAGGATTCTTCGACAAGCGAAGCGACAAAGTCGGTTACAGGATTCAGGTTGTTCTGGGAGTCGCTGCTGACGTGTATCATAGGACCGGCAGCCGCGGCATCACCGGTGGTGGTGGGGAAATTAGGGGGTAATATCTCGACGATGTCGTCGTATGTGCTGTTGTCATCAATTGCCTCGGCACTGATGATACCACTGGTGTTCCCGATACTGGAGCCAATGGCTGACGTGGCGTTTATAGAGGCGTTCCTGATCATCTTGGAGAAGGTGTCGTATGTGCTGCTGTTACCACTGGTGTTAGGCTGGGTGATGCAACATTACGTGAAGGGGCTATGCCGTCGCATCGCTTCCGTCCCTGACCTGAATTTCTACTGCTGGGCAATATCGCTGTCTATCACGACGGGTATCACGGTGAAGAATATCGTGCATAGTGAGGCTTCACTGTTGCTGTTGCTGTCTATCGCCGCAGGCACCTTCGTGCTCTGCTGGGTGCAGTTTGGCATCGGCAGACTGGTGGGTCGCCACATAGGCGAGGAGATCAATAGTGGACAGGGGTTGTTCCAGAAGAACACGGCACTGAGCATCTGGGTGTCGTATATGTACCTGAACCCTGTTGCCTCGATCGGGGCTGGGTGTTATGTGCTGTGGCAGAACATTATCAACTCGATTGAGTTGAAGAGGTGAGAGTTATGGACAAGATAAGGGTGATAGCATTTGACGCTGATGACACGCTGTGGGACTGCCAGTCGTGGTTCGAAGAGGTGGAACGGAGATGCGGAGAACTGCTCAGCCAGTGGGTGACTCCCCAAGAGGTGAGCAAGGGACTCTTCGCCACGGAACATGCGAACTTGCCGCTGACGGGCTATGGCACGAAGGCGTTCACACTGTCGCTCATCGAGAATGCTATCCGTCTGTCGCACGGGGAGATCGGTGGGGACGATGTGATGCGACTGATCGACATGGGAAAGGAGCTACTACGATTCCCTACGACACCGCTCCCTGAGGTACAGGAGACACTGGAGCGGTTGGCGGCGATTCGACGCTACCGACTGGTGGTGTTCACCAAAGGAGAGCTGATGGACCAGGAGGATAAACTACGACGGTCGGGACTGGAGCAGTATTTCTCGCACACGGAGACGGTGTCTAACAAGACGGTGACAGAATACCGCCAGTTGTGTGAGAACCTTGGGGTGGCTCCCGAGGAGACGCTGATGGTGGGTAACTCGTTCCGCAGTGATATCGCTCCTGCACTGGAGAGTGGTGCATGGGCAGCGCATATCCCTTACCATGTGGTGTGGGCACTGGAGAAAGCTGAGGAGTTTCCACATGAGCGACTGGTGAAGTTGACGAGGTTTGGGGAACTGCTTGGGGTTCTTAACCTTAATGATAACCTTAACGATAACTAGATGGCACTGATTAATGAGCATTTTCTGAAACTACCGAACAACTACCTGTTTGCGGATATCGCCAAGAAGGTGAATGCGTTTAAGGCAACGCACTCGAAAGCTGATGTGATATCATTAGGTATCGGGGACGTGACACAACCGCTGTGTCCTGCCGTGGTGGAGGCACTGCACAGGGCTACTGACGAGATGGCGACGAAGGAGGGATTCCATGGGTATGGTCCCGAGCAAGGGTATGACTTCCTACGCAAGGCGATACAGGTGAACGACTTCCTGTCGAGGGGTATTCACCTGAGTCTCGACGAGATCTTTGTGAATGACGGGGCGAAGAGTGACACAGGGAATATCCAAGAACTGGTGCGGTGGGACAACACCATTGCGGTGGGTGACCCTATCTACCCTGTGTATATCGACTCCAACGTGATGATCGGCAGGGCTGGCATCCAGGAGCAGGGACGGTGGTCGAACGTCTATTATATGCCGTGTACGAGGGAGAACGGTTTCGTGCCACAGATTCCCGACCGACGGGTGGACATCATCTACCTGTGTTATCCTAACAACCCGACAGGAACGGTCATCACGAAGGAGGAGTTGAAGAGATGGGTGAGCTATGCGTTGAAGAATGATGCCCTGATCTTCTATGATGCCGCCTACGAAGCGTATATCCAGAGTGATGAGATACCCCACTCTATCTACGAGATACGAGGGGCAAGGAAATGTGCCATCGAGTTTCACTCATATTCCAAGACGGCAGGATTTACGGGAGTACGCTGTGGCTATACCATCGTACCAAAAGAGGTGACAGCCTCGACACTGACGGGTGAGCGTATCGCTCTGAACCCCCTCTGGAACCGCAGGCAGTCGACGAAGTTCAATGGTACCAGTTATCTCTCGCAACGAGCAGCAGAGGCGATCTACAGTCCTGAGGGCAAGGCACAGGTACGTACGACCATCGACTATTATATGCGTAACGCACGAGAGATGAAGGAAACGCTGGCGAAGATGGGACTGGAGGTGTATGGTGGTGAGCATGCGCCCTATCTATGGGTAAGGACTCCTAACGACCAGCCGTCGTGGCAGTTCTTCGAACAGATGCTATACGGGGCACAGGTGGTCTGTACACCCGGTGTGGGGTTTGGTCCCAGTGGTGAGGGGTATGTGCGATTGACGGCATTTGCGGATCATGATGCCACGCTTCGTGCCTTAGAAAAAATAAAGAATTGGCTCTAAGAACCAATTCTTTACGTGCCGCGAGCGGGACTCGAACCCGCACAGCCATTACTGGCCAAGGGATTTTAAGTCCCTCGTGTCTACCATTCCACCATCGCGGCAGTAGACATTTTGCGTCTTTGCGGGTGCAAAGATACGAATAATAGTTGAAAGTTGAAAGTTGTGAGTTGAAAATTTTACTTTTTTCTGCTATTTTCTTTATTGAGAGAGGACAACGACTCTACCTGTAGGTCCCTCGGTACGTGCGTTCCGATAACGTTCCAACCCCTTGTCACCCTGTTGTCCTTTGATGACCAGTCCCCCATTGTTGAGGTCGTACTGGTCTCCACATTTCGCACACGAGACAGTGGCAGCCCCTTTCTTATCGAAAGAGACGGGATAGTAAGGGGTGATAGTGTTATTCTCCCGACGGGCACAGTTAGGACACTGCAAGTCATAGGCGGCAAAACTGTAATCACCCAGACTCTGTACCCCCACGATGATACCACCATTCTGTCCGAGACGTATGTTCTGACGCAATTCCTCCGCCATCATCTGGTGACGTGACGACACCCCTTGGTTGTTCTCAAAAATTAGATAGCGTGTACCACCCCTCGTCTCCTCGGTAATCTTACAGAAGATACCCGTCACAGTGGGGTTGATGGCTGCTCCTATCGTCTGGTCGAGATAGGTACCGTTGTTATAGATAAAACGGCAGGACCAGGAGGAAAATGCCTGTTCCGCTCCGCAGGATGTCAGAAGGAAGAGGTAAGAGGCGAGAGGTAAGAGGTAAGAGATAAGACGTTTCATTTCAGGAGTCTCCTTTCTGCGTCGCGGACGCGGTCGAAGCCGAAGCCGTCGAGCACCTGTTGCATCAGTGCTGCGATACGGTCGTTGCAGAGGTTGCCGATAGAGCCCTCGTGCGTATGGTGAATATTCTTATTCGGTGTAAAGGTACCAGCCTCTATATCGAGTCCCACCTTCTTATAAGCGTCACGGAATGGCATACCCTCGGCTGCGAGACGGTTGACCTCCTCGACAGAGAACATCGGGTCGTACATCGGGTTGTCAAGGATATCCTCACGCACCTCTATCTTATTGATGATATACGCTGCCATCTGCAAGCAGTCCTTCAGTTCGTCGAAGGCAGGCAGGAATACCTCCTTGATGATCTGCAGATCACGGAAATAACCCACGGGGAGATTGTTCATGATGAGTGTCACCTGCTGGGGCAGTGCCTGCAGCTTATTACACTTCGCACGGATCAGCTCAAAGACATCTGGGTTCTTCTTATGCGGCATGATGCTGGACCCCGTGGTACACTCCTTCGGCAGGCGTACAAACGAGAAGTTCTGGGAGTTAAACAAGCATGCGTCGAAGGCGAGTTTGGCAAGAGTGCCGGCAATGGTAGCGATGGCAAAGCCCACGTTACGCTCCATCTTTCCACGACCCATCTGCGCATACACCACGTTATAGTCCATGGAGTCGAAGCCCAGCAGGTCGGTCGTCATCTGACGGTTGAGGGGGAACGACGAGCCATAGCCGGCAGCAGAGCCTAACGGGTTACGATTCGTCATCTTATAGGCAGCCTGTAAGAACAGCATATCATCAGCGAGTGATTCGGCATAAGCACCAAACCAAAGACCGAACGACGAGGGCATCGCCACCTGCAAGTGTGTATACCCCGGCATGAGTACCTGTTTATACTGCTCGCTCTTCGTCTGTAACTCGTCGAAGAGTACCTTCACACTATCAGCAATCTCCATCAGTTGATGGCGTGTGAAGAGTTTCAGGTCAACCAATACCTGGTCGTTGCGAGAGCGCCCTGAGTGAATCTTCTTACCCATATCCCCGAGTTTACGGGTGAGCATCAACTCCACCTGTGAGTGTACGTCCTCGACACCCTCTTCGATGGTGAACTCCCCACGCTCGCAGACGGCATGGATATTCTTCAGCTCGGCAAGCAGCTGCTGGAGCTCATCAGCCTCCAAGAGACCGATAGACTCTAGCATGGTGATATGTGCCATAGAGCCTAACACATCATAGGGGGCGAGATAGAGGTCCATCTCACGGTCACGTCCTACAGTGAAGCGCTCAATCTCAGCATTGACTTCAAAATTCTTTTCCCAGAGTTTGTTCATTGTATTCTTTTTTATAGAGACTATAGTGACAAATAGGAACTATAGTTAAATATAAGGCACTTGTGCCAGGGCATCAGCTATCTTCTCGACACCGTCCTGCAGGGGACCGCTGACCATCCCTTTGAGCATAAAAGGGATATCCGCCTTCACCGTCACACGCATCTTACTGGTGGACTCTGTGACAGGCAATACCTGTATCCAGAGGTTGAAAGGCATGGGCGACTGCTCCGTCTCGAACTTCACACATTTACCCTCCTCACGCTCGATGATACGCAACTTCAGGAGACCTACGGGGTCGACCTTCACCTGTACGGAATCTTGGTCGAAGGCAAAGTCAGACAACTTATCCTCGGGAACACGGTCACGCACCCTGTCGAGGTTACGCAGGTCGCTGATATTACGATAGACATCCTCTACAGAATAGGGAATCTGCTTGACACTACTTTCAAATTTTTCCATATCTTGAATCTTGAAACTTGAAACCCTTCTATCAAACTCCCCATACCGACGGGTCCTTACGCCACTCAGCCAATACCGCCTTGTCAGCCTCAGCGATATAACCCGTCTCTGCTGCCTGCTCGATGACCGCATTATAGTCGCTCAAGGTGATGAGCTGTACACCAGCCTCCTTGAAAGCCTGTTCGGCAACAGGGAAACCATAGGTGAAGGAAGCCACCATACCGATGACCTCTACGCCATACTGGCGCAATGCCTCTACTGCCTTCAGACTGCTGCCACCCGTCGAGATCAGGTCCTCGACAACGATGACCTTAGCATCCTTCGTCAGCTGACCCTCTACCTGATTACCCATTCCATGGTCTTTCGGTTTTGGACGGACATAAGCATAAGGAAGTCCTAACTCGTCGGCTACCAGTGCACCCTGTGCGATAGCACCTGTGGCAACACCAGCCACTGCCTCAGCCTCAGGGAAATACTGCTGGATGAGGTGGCAGAGCTCTAACTTCACGAATGAGCGTACCTCAGGAAAGCCCAGCGTCTTGCGGTTGTCAGTATAGATTGGTGATTTCCAGCCCGATGCCCATGTAAACGGCTCGTTAGGCTGCAACTTGATGGCTTTGATATCCATCAGTTTCTTGGCAAATAATTTCTTGACTGCGTCCATAATCCTTGTTATTTGTTTCTTTTGGGTGCAAAGATACAAAAAAGTTCATAGTTCTTAGTTCTTAGTTCTTAGTTTTTTTTACTATGACTTTGTAAAAGCGAGGGTGAGGACACTGAGACGGAGGCGTGGGACGGTGTCGAGGACACGGGCACAGGCAGCAAGGGTGGCACCCGTGGTACAGACATCATCAACAAGGAGGAGATGCTTACCCTCTAAGCCGTCAGTTTCACCCAGTTCAAACAAGTCTGCCACGTTCTCCTGTCGCTGATGGCGCATAAGTGTCGTCTGGCTCTGGCGGAAATGCTTGCGACGGAGGGCTCGGGTGTTAACAGGTATATGCATCGTCTCAGAGATTCCCCGAGCCAGCATCTCACTCTGGTTATAGCCACGCTGCCGCTTCCGCTTAGACGAGAGAGGTACAGGCACGATCATGTCTACCCCATCGAAATAACCAGCCATCCGCATCTCCTCTGCCATCATACGTCCCATATCTTCCCCGATATCTGGTCGGTCGGCATATTTGAGGTCATAGACCAGTCGTGCCACCTCCCCATGTGGCTCGTAAAAAAAGAGGGCTGCAGCATGGGTGACAGGAGAGAGTCCCCAGAAGAGTTGTGTCATCGGGTTGTCATAAGGTGTGAACTGGTAGGTAGTGCGTGGCAGATGGAGGTAGCACGAGGTACAGACGGTTTGTTCCGTGATACCCAGTCGACTGCCACAGACGGCACACACACGAGGTGCTATCAGGTCGAGTATTCTAGTCCAAAAACTCGGCATCATCGTCGACATTGATACACTGTTTGATGATATCCATCGTAAAACCACGGCTGATGGCGAAACGGATGAGTTTCATATTCAACTCGTAATCACTGGAAGCCTTTGTAGAACGGCGTTTCTGGTGGAGCAGCGGTCGCAGGACACGGATATACTCATCATCATCCACCTCGTCGAGCACCTGTTGGCGAACAGTCTCATCGATATGTTTCTGCCATAATGACTGCTCCACTTTACGACGACCCCATTTGTTATATCGTACCTTATCCTTAACAAAGGCACGAGCGAAACGCAGGTCGTCCACATAACGTTCCTTGACAAGTCGTTCCATGATGCGAGCCTGAGCCTCGTCAGAGAGTTCCCAGCGACGCATTTTTTCCGTCATCTCCCATTGGCAGTGTTCCGCATTGGCACAGAGGACTGTCAAGGTCAGGTAGGCTTCTTGTTCTGTTTTCTGTTTCATCGTTGTGCTCTGATAAATCGGGGTTTGCCAAATTGGTCGTATTTGGTTTCGATGTCGTGGCACGACATCATACTTAACAACTCGCGGAGCTCGTTGGCATAGAGGGGGTTGATCTCGAAATAGAGCCAGCCTCCGGGACGTAATGCCATCTGTCCATACTCAGCGATAGCACGATAGAAGCGAAGAGGGTTATCATCAGGCACGAAGAGGGCGGTATGTGGCTCATAGTCTAACACGTTGGGCTCCATTGCGTTACGCTCCTTGTCGGCAATATAGGGAGGGTTGCTGACGATGAGGTCATAACGTTGAGCGTTGAGCGATGGACGTTGAGCGTTGAGGATATCCACCTGCTCAAACGACACATGGACATGGTTACGCTGGGCATTCTCTCGTGCCACTTCCAATGCCTCCAAAGAGATGTCCCAAGCACTGACGTGAGCGTTCGGAATGTTTGCCGATAGGGTAATGGAGATATTCCCAGAGCCTGTTCCAATATCCAGGATATTGAGAGGTGACTGTTGGGAGATGACCGATGTGATAATCCATTGGCACAATTCTGCGGTCTCGGGTCGAGGGATGAGGACGTGCTCGTTGACGAGGAAGGTATATCCACAGAAATCCGTTTGTCCCAAGACATACTGTACTGGCTCGTGGTGCTCCAGTCTTTCTGTGATTTCTTCCAGTTCTGCTTGGTCGTCTGCAGATAATTGCGTATCTTTGCCGATGCAGAGGTCAGACCATGATAGCCCATAGCGTACCTCATATACCATACGGGCAATGGCTTTAGCCTCCTCCTCGTCATAAACATGCGCCAATCGGTGCCATAACTCGTGATAAGTCATACTGCAAAGGTACACATAAAAGTAAAAAGGCGAAAGGGTAAATAGGTAAAAAAAGTAAAAAGGCAAAAAATAAATAAATGACTACAGACGAGAAATACATGCGACGCTGCTTGCAACTGGCAGCAAACGGAATACAAGGTGCACGTCCTAACCCGATGGTGGGGGCTGTGATAGTAGCCGCCCCTCAACAGGGAAGACTGGAGGGGTCCATTATCGGCGAGGGCTATCATGTGCGCTGTGGTGAAGGACATGCTGAGGTGAATGCCTTTGCAAGTGTCAAACCAGAGGACGAGCCATTGCTGAAAGATGCCACCATCTATGTGTCGTTAGAGCCCTGTGCCCATTACGGTAAGACACCACCCTGTGCCGACCTGATTATCAAGAAAGGTGTTAGACGAGTGGTCGTTGGATGTGTCGACCCCTTTGCTGAAGTACAAGGACGTGGTATAGAGCGGATTCGGAAGGCAGGCATCGAGGTGACAGTGGGTGTTCTGGAAGAGGAATGCCGCTGGCTGAACCGCAGGTTCTTCACCTATCACTCCAAGCATCGTCCGTATATCATCCTGAAATGGGCTCAGACAGCGAATGGCTTTATCGATAACCATTTCCAACCCACGATGATCAGTAATGAGCAGACACAGATGCTCTCCCATCAGCTACGTGCCGAGGAGGATGCTATCCTGGTGGGGCACACCACCTTCGACCGTGACCATCCCCAACTGACCGTTCGTCATTGGCACGGTCCAGATCCTAAGCGTATCGTACTAACCCATGACCGTCCCCTGCCCCAACTCATTGACGACCTCTACCAGCATGGTATCCAGTCGTTGATTGTCGAGGGAGGCAGACAGACTCATGAGGCATTTCTAAAAACTGATCTATGGGACGAGATACGGATGGAAGTTGCCCCCAAGACCGTCTCTGACGGTACGAGATCCCCCCAACTACCTCCTAAGGCAGTTGTTATGTGTCAAGAAAGATATGGAGAAAACACGATTACTTACGTCCGAAATCCGCTGGAACCTCACCCCATTTCTGGGTCTCCCACTTGACAATCGGATTCTTCCATGTGTGTGTCTGCAACCATCGTTCGGCACGCATGATAATCTGGTAGAGTCCCTCCGTCTCAGGAGTGCGCTCTAACTTCGTCTTACACTGTCGCTTATTGACCCAAAGGATGGCGTTATAGGAATCGCTGTATATCGTCTTTGTATGCAGTCCCTGTTGCTGCATCAAGGCAAGGGCATGGACAATAGCAAGGAACTCCCCGATATTATTAGTGCCTTTCATCGGACCAAAATGAAACACCCGATATCCCGTCTGTAAGTCTATCGCTTGATACTCCATCGGACCCGGGTTGCCAGAGCATGCCGCATCCACAGCCCAAGCATCAGCCGTCACCTCCACAGGCAAGGGCAGCACAGTGTCATGTCTATAATCAGGAGGGTTCTGCATTTACATTCTCTCTGGTACCTCAATACCAAGCAGTGACATACCGTTCTTGATGATCTTTGCCACGTTGCGGGCTATAACCAGACGTGTCTGACGCTTCTGCTCGTCCTCCTCGTTGAGGATGCTGTAATCGTGATAGAACTGGTTGAAAATCTTCGTCAGCTCATAGCAGTAGTTGGCAATACCACTGGGTGAATAATCCTTACCAGCCTGCTCGACGGCAACAGGATACTCGCTCATCTTCTGGATGAGTTCGATTTCCTTATCGTTAAGGGAACAAGAGATACTAGAAGAATTATAGATACTAGAAGCCTTACGCAAGATACTGCAAATACGGGCATAGGTATACTGGATGAAAGGACCCGTATTACCATTGAAATCGATAGACTCCTCTGGGTTGAACAGCATATTCTTGCGGGCATCCACCTTGAGGATAAAATATTTCAAGGCACCCATTCCCACGATACGGGCTATCTCCTGTTTCTCCGCATCAGTCAGGTCAGCATTCTTACCAGCCTCATCAGCAGCCTTCAAGGCATCGCTGACCATCAGCTCCATCAAGTCGTCAGCATCCACCACAGTACCCTCACGAGACTTCATCTTACCGTTAGGCAGTTCCACCATACCATAAGAGAAATGCACCAGTTCCTTTCCCCACTTGAAGCCCAGACGGTCGAGCAGGATGGAGAGCACTTGGAAGTGGTAGTTCTGCTCATTGCCCACCACATAGATCATCTTATCGATAGGATAGTCCTGAAAACGCATCTCCGCCGTTCCGATATCTTGTGTCATATAGACAGAGGTACCATCCGATCGTAACAACAGTTTCTGGTCGAGCCCCTCGTTGGTAAGGTCAGCCCATACAGAATTGTCAGCATGTCGCTCGAAGAGTCCTTTGGCAAGACCCTCCTCCACCTTTGCCTTACCTTTTAGGTAAGTCTGACTCTCATAATATATCTTATCGAACGACACACCCATCTTCTGGTATGTCTCGTCGAAACCAGCATATACCCAGTTATTCATCTTCTCCCACAAGGCACGCACCTCTGGGTCGTTCTGCTCCCATTTGACGAGCATCTCATGAGCCTCCTTAATGAGCGGAGCCTCCTGCTTTGCCGTCTCCTCGTCCATCCCTTGTGCCATGAGTTGTTTGATTTCCTCCCGATAATGCTTATCGAAAGCCACGTAATAGTCACCTATCAGATGGTCACCCTTCTTACCACTGGTCTCGGGTGTCTCCCCATTGCCCCACTTCAACCAGGCGAGCATGGACTTACAGATATGAATACCACGGTCGTTGACGATATTGGTCTTAACCACCTTATTACCATTTGCCTGCATGATCTGGGCAAGCGACCAACCAAGGAGGTTGTTGCGCACATGCCCCAGATGGAGGGGTTTGTTCGTATTGGGTGATGAATACTCAATCATCACGAGTGGACTCTCATCAGTAGCCTGCTGATGTCCATAATGCTCATCAGCATCAATATCAGCAAGCAGGGAGAGCCATGCCGCAGGAGCAACAACCAGATTCAGGAAACCTTTTACCACATTGAAAGAGGCAACAGCCTCGCAATGGTCTACGAGATACTGTCCTATCTCCTGAGCCGTCAGCTCCGGGTTCTTCTTGGAGATCTTCAAGAAAGGAAAAACGACGAGTGTCAAGTTACCCTCAAATTCACTACGTGTCTTCTGCAACTGCACCATCTTCTCTGGTACATCCTGTCCATACAAGGTTTTCACAGCCTTGATGGCGGCATTCATGATTTGCGATTCTATCTTCATTTTGGTATACCTATTTAATCGTGAAATCATCCACATGGGGCATGCGGATGATTTAAAATCGTTGTCCAAGGCGGATTCGAACCACCACAAACAGAACCAAAACCTGTTGTGCTACCATTACACCATTGGACACCATGTGCTTCTAAGCGAGTGCAAAGGTAGTGGTTTTTCATGCCACCACCAAATTTTTCGCCAATTATTTCACTATCAGAAGGTAATAATTCTTCTTTCCCTTCTGTGCTAAGAGGTACTTTCCGTCAATCAGATCATCTGTGGTGACAGGACGATTCTGGTCGGTCAGTTTCTCTTTATTCAAAGAGACACCACCACCTTGTACCATCTTACGCATCTCACCCTTAGAGGGGAATACAGGAGCTGCCGTCGTCAGCAACTCGATAGCGGGCTGTCCTAACTGGTCCTTGGAAATCTCATACTGCGGAACACCGTCGAACACATCGAGGAAGGTCTGCTCGTCGAGTTTCTCCAGTCCCTCCTTGGTTGACTTGCCAAACAAGATGCTGGAAGCCTCAATGGCAGTATCCAGAGCCTCCTGTGAGTGTACCATCACAGTTACCTCTTCAGCAAGACGTTTCTGCAGTACACGACGACCTGGATCCTGCTTGTGCTCCTCTACGAGGGCATCAATCGTCTCCTTATCCAAAGAGGTGAATATCTTGATATAGCGCTCGGCATCCTCATCACTGACATTGAGCCAGAACTGATAGAACTTATAAGGTGTGGTACGTGCGGGGTCGAGCCAGATATTTCCACTCTCCGTCTTACCAAACTTCTTACCGTCACTCTTGGTAATCAGCGGACAAGTGAGGGCGAAAGTCTCTACATCATTCCCCAGTGTACGACGAATCAGCTCTGTACCTGTAGTCATATTACCCCACTGGTCATTACCGCCCAACTGGAGTTTCACGCCATAATGCTGGTAGAGATACAGGAAATCGTAGCCCTGCAAGAGCTGATAGGTGAATTCGGTGAAAGAAAGACCGTCACGAGCGGTACCATTCAGACGCTGCTGCACACTCTCCTTTGCCATCATATAGTTAACGGTGATATGCTTACCCACCTCACGGGCAAAATCAAGGAATGTAAAATCCTTCATCCAGTCGTAGTTATTCACCATGACAGCGGCATTGGCATCTTTAGACTCAAAATCGAGGAATTTTGCCACCTGTTTCTTAATACATTCCTGATTATGACGCAATGTCTCGTCATTCAGCAGGTTACGCTCCTGACTCTTACCAGAAGGGTCACCTATCATACCTGTGGCACCACCTACCAAGATGATAGGCTTATGACCGCAACGCTGCAAGTGACGCAGCATCATGATACCACACAAATGTCCGATATGCAGGGAGTCTGCTGTCGGATCTGTTCCTAAATAGGCTGTCACCATTTCTTTCTGGAGCAGTTCTTCCGTACCAGGCATCATCTGTGCCAGCATACCGCGCCAGCGTAGTTCTTCAACAAAGTTCTTCATTTCTATATATTCTTTATTTTGTTATTTCGTTAAACCGAGATTTCGATATCCGACTATTATGGTACTGGATCGTAACCACTGCCGCCCCACGGATGGCATCTCAATATCCGCCTGATGGCGAGATATAGTCCTTTGATGGGACCATGTTTAAGCAATGCCTGCCGCGCATACTCACTACAAGTAGGCGTGAAACGACAAGAGGGAGGTGTATAGGGTGAGATAGCAGTCTGATAGAAACGGATAGGAAGCACCAATATCCACGCTATAGCCTTAGAAACATCATGTAAGACACGTCTCATAGTTTCTCTACCATTCGCTGAATCAATTTCTCCATTCTTTGGGTTAACTCCGCAGAACTGTATAACTCGTCGGCAAGCCAGATAAATGCCATCTTAACAGTACGCCCAGGAGTTTCCTCTAACTTGTCATATATAGGCTGCTTGGCAAGCCGATAAGTTTCACGCAACTGCCGTTTAACACGATTACGCTTAACCGCATGCTTAAAATGACGCTTTGAGACACTAAACAACACCTGTACTGGTGATCCTTGTGCCTCACATTCTTCCTCCATCCACACCACCCGTATAGGGAAAGCTGCCATGGAGTGGCTGCCTGCTCCATTAAAGAGACGATCTGTGAGTTTCCTACTACACAACCGCTCTCGCTTTGTGAGCGTATGGGCTGCCATAGTAATAATGTACTATTTTTGTTTCTTCTGCAAGAAATCCTGCAAAGCACTGGTCATCGAGGGATATTTCTCTGATGGAGCCTCTAAGTCCAAACGCAAGCCTGCGTCCTTCACCGCCTTTGCCGTAGCGGGTCCAAAAGTAGCGATCGCTATCTTGTCCTGCTTGAAATCCGGGAAATTCTTGGTCAATGACTCTATTCCTGAAGGACTGAAGAAAATCAGCATGTCATAATCGAAAGTCTTGACTTCCTCCTGTGTGAAGTCATTACTTACCGTACGATACATGACACACTCCTGATGCTGCAGTTTCTTAGCATCAAGCATGTTTGTCACACTATCGTTGTGGACATCACTCATGGGCACCAGATATTTCTCTTGCTTATGCTTGACCATGGTAGGAATCAAGTCGTCAATCTTACCTGTTGTTCCGAAGAACACCTTACGCTTGCGATATTGAACATATTTCTGGATATAGAGCGAGATAGTCTCGGTCACACAGAAATATTTCATATCCTCAGGAATAGCTACACGCAACTCCTTTGCTAACGTGAAGAAATGGTCAATGGCATGGCGTGATGTAAATACAATAGCTGTATAGTCAAGGATGTTCACCTTCTGTGCGCGAAACTCCTTTGCCGTGATTCCTTCTACCTTAATGAATGGACGGAATACCAATTCCACTCCATACTTCTCAGCTATGTCATAATAGGGAGACTTCTCGCTGGATGGCTTGGGCTGAGAAACCAGAATCTTCTTTATCATTTTGGTGTCCTAAAAATTGATTTTTAAATTATTCGCTGTCATGACAAGCACGCCCCAAAAGGCGAGCAAGGGTACTATTTCGAGGGTGCAAAAGTACAAAATAATCTGCAAACGAACGACATTTCGGCGGAAAAAGATGGAATAGCACTTATAAATCGTTAATATTTTAACAAAAACTAATACTAAAATGACATATAAAGTAACCTTTTCGATATCTAATTCAAAGTATCCTCCTAACAAAACGGAAGGGAAAAGTAATACTCCTTCCACAGAACTAATAAACAACAAGGACCTCATCCATTGTTGATTTCTTTTACCATCGAAGAAGACATGATTAACAAAGGTATACAAGCCTGCTTTCAATAGGAAATAAATAATGGTGATACCCAAAAAGATAGCTATCAGGGTATATTGTGAACGAAGCACAAAAGTATCACCGATATGATGCAGCGTGTAGAAATAGAAAAGGAGTGCTATCAACAAACACGTGATACCCACTAAGAACACCTGAAAGCGTAACTCATTACTTGTTTCTGAGAAGTCTGTTCTTTCCTCACGGGGTATATAGAAGAAGTTCTTGGTCTCCCTGATCATGAAATGTCGTGCACTGGCAAAGGCAATCACTGAAATCAAGAAACATGCCAATAACAAAGAGGTTATCACGTTGTCATTATGCACCCGATAAGGAACAGGGTCACCTGCAACCCCAACACGACCACCTTGTATTTCCGGGTGAAACATGGAGTCTTTTGAGAAATATCCCTCTCTGTAGTATTGAGGCAGTTCTGCATTCATTAAATCCACACCTGGTGGATGCCCTGGCAGATGAAGGGTGTCAGGGTGTTCACTCCAATGTATCTCAGAAGGTTTGAAACGTGATTGGATGGCAGAATCCTGTTGTGCCGGTGTGGCATCACGTGGCAACCAGCTCAGCACCTGAGCAGGTGTCAGCGGACGATGTTGGACTACTACAGAGTCGCCTCCTTGTACTACCGCTGATGGTTGTGCTATGGAATCTTGCTGTAACAATTACAGTCCAAATGCTTGTTTGATATCCTCTACGCGGTCGAGTTTCTCCCATGTGAACAACTCGACATCCATCGTTTTTGTCTCGTGGTATCGACTGGTGAATGTCTTCTTCACCACCTCACACTGGCGTCCCATATGTCCATAGGCTGCTGTCTCCAGATACATCGGCTGACGCAGTTTCAAAGAACGTTCTATGGCTTTCGGACGCAGGTCAAAGAGTTGTTCTATCTTCTTGGCGATCTCACCGTCCGACATCTTCACCTTCGAACGTCCGTAAGTATTCACATAAATATTCATTGGTTTTGCCACACCGATAGCATAGCTGACCTGTACCAGCACCTCATCCGCAACCCCTGCTGCCACCATATTCTTTGCAATATGACGTGCCGCATAAGCTGCAGAGCGATCGACCTTCGAAGAGTCTTTTCCTGAGAAAGCACCTCCGCCATGGGCACCCTTACCGCCATAGGTGTCGACGATAATCTTACGACCCGTCAAACCCGTGTCGCCATGAGGACCGCCAATAACAAACTTACCTGTCGGGTTGACATAATACTTGATATCGTCTCCAAAGAGGGCAAGCACCTTCTGGGAGTGAATCTTCGACTTCACTCGTGGTATCAGGATATTCTGCACGTCATTCTTGATACGCAGAAGCATACGCTCATCATCAGTATCAAACTCGTCATGCTGGGTAGAGACGACGATGGTGTCAATACGCTCAGGCATACCGTCGTCACTATATTGTATGGTCACCTGACTCTTTGCATCTGGGCGCAGATAGGTCATCTCCTTTCCCTCCTTACGAATCTCCGCAAGTGTACGCATCAACAAATGAGCGAGGTCGAGAGACACTGGCATCAGACTCTCTGTCTCATTGGTAGCATAACCAAACATCATACCTTGGTCACCAGCCCCTTGATTCTCGTCATCCTCACGGTCCACACCACGATTGATATCCTCACTCTGTTCATGAATAGCCGTCAGGATGCCGCAGGAGTTACCATCAAACTGGTACTCTGCTTTCGTATAGCCAATCTTTTTGATGGTATTACGGGCTATGGTCTGCAAATCAATATACACCTCACTGCGTATCTCACCCATGATTACCACCTGTCCTGTCGTCACAAATGACTCACAAGCGACACGGGCACGGTCATCATAAGCAAGAAACTGGTCGAGAATAGCATCACTGATCTGGTCGGCAACCTTGTCGGGATGCCCCTCTGATACGGATTCTGATGAGAATAAATATGACATATCTTTTCTTTATTTTATATTTTGGGTACAAAGGTACGGAGTTTTCGGGACATGACAAAATAAAACGGCTTGCATCTTTTAC
Source organism: uncultured Prevotella sp. (assembly GCA_905235835.1). Classification (GTDB taxonomy): domain Bacteria; phylum Bacteroidota; class Bacteroidia; order Bacteroidales; family Bacteroidaceae; genus Prevotella. The sequence continues at coordinate 8,007 of CAJONQ010000014.1, read as the reverse complement.
GAGACAAGCCGTTTTAGTTATGAAGTGAGATTGATTATTTCGCCTCTGGGGTCATGATAACCTCCGTATGGTTGCCACTCTTCAGGATCACATTATTCAGGAAATCACGCACACTCTCGACGGTCAGCGCCTCAACGGTCTTCTTATAGTCGGTGTAGAAATCCATGCCATAATCCTTGAAGGTCGTGATGGTATTCACCCAATAGCTGTTGGTCTTAGCGTCCACGTCAATCTGCTTCAGCATATACTCCTTCACCTTGGCGAGCTGGTCGGCATCCACCTTCTTAGCCATGTTAGCAATACCCTCATGCAACAGGCGGACTGCCAGTTCCGACTTGTCGGGATTCATAGGACAATATGCCTGTAGCATCGCTTTGGGTTGCTTACTACTCAGGTTGAAACGACCATAGGCGCCACAGGAGTAGGCTGCACTCTCGTCCTCACGGATCGTCTTCAGGTAAATCATCGAGAGCACCTGTCCTACAGCGTCAATCTTCACGCTGTTCTCCAAGGTATAAGGAACGTCGGCATACCATATCTCAAAAGCTGTAGCCTTAGGAGACTCGGTCTTCACCTTAAACTGATTGACCACCTCACCCTTAGCCAGGGTCAGTATCTCGTTGAAGTCCTCTGCCTTTGCATTGGTAGCAGGGAGGGAAGCGACATACTGCTCAATGAGTGGACGGATGGTCTGCTCATCGAAGTTACCACAGAAGACGAAAGTAAACTGTCCGGCATTCTGGAAACGATCCTTCGCCATCTGCAGGATACGGTCGTAGTTGATATCCTTCAAATCCTTCACGTCAATCTGGGTGAAGCGAGGATTATGTGCATACATCGTGGCTGCCAATGAGTCAGAGATGACAGCTTCTGGTGACAATGACTTATTCTTCAATGCCATGTCAAGCTGAGTCATCAGGTTCTGGAACTGCTTGTCATCCTTATTGATAGCTGTGAAATACAGATACTGCATCTGCATCATCGTCTCCAAGTCTTTTGGTGTAGAGTGAGCCGTCACATACTGACGGGTATTGCCCAAAGTAGCATCGGCATTACACTCCTTACCGGCGAGTGCCTTCTGCAACTCGTTGCTGGAGAAGTTACCCAGTCCACTGATACCTATCACCTGGTCGAACACTTTCAGGTTGGTATAGTCGGCAGCGCCAAAGATAGACTTACCGCCCTTGGCGAATGCCTGCATCTGCACCTCGTCGTCCTTGAAGTCTGTCTTCTTCAGAATAACAGTGGCACCGTTGGAAAGAGTCAGTTCCTTATAACCCAACGTCTTGTTCTCTGTCTCCTTGACAATCTTACCTGCCTTGATGGTAGTAACATCTACCAACGGCTCGTCTTTCACATTGTCCACGTATGCCTCAATCTTCTCTGCACGTGCAGCAGCTACGGCAGCAGCCATATCCTTCTCGGTAGGATGAACCTTGCCCTCCTTGTCTTGAGCCATAATCATAACGACAAGATTGCTGTCGGTAGGAGTTATCAACTCGGGCAGCATCTGGTTGATAGCCTGTACAGGGATATTGGGTACGATCATCTGCATCGTCTGATAGAGCACATCCAATGGAGGAATCGGCTCGTTGTCCAGATAGTGGTCACGATAGGCATTACCGAACTCTGCATTCTTACGCTTGTCACGATTGGTGTATTGCTTCTCCAATCCACTCAGATAATCTGCCTTGGCACGCTCGTACTCTGTTGCGGTGAAACCAAACTCACGGACACGCTTAGCCTCTCGATAGAGCACCTGCAGGGTCTCCATCTCCTTACCCTCCTTGGGTATACCAATCAACTCAAAGCAGTCCTTAGTTCTTGAGAGCAGGTAGTTGCTGTCATCAGCAAAGCCTTGGAAGAAGGGACAGGATTCGTCCTGTGTCATCTCCGACAGGCGTTGGTTAATCATCTGTGAGATGACATTGACCGCATAGTCCTGAATGAGATATGCCATGCTGGTTTTCTCCTCGGGTTTGGTAGCTTCGTGCTTCATCATGACGAAGACATTAGCCATCTGCATCTCTTTGTCTTTCTCATAGACATAGATCGCCTCCTTATTATCAGGAACTTCCTCAGCTACTACTTTCGGAGCATTGGGGTCTACCTTGATACCACTGAAAAGCTCCTTGATTTTTGCCTCCATGTGGTCTACATCCACGTCACCGACTACGATGATTGCCTGATTGTCGGGACGATACCACTTATGATAGTAAGCACGCAGGGTCTGTGGCTTGAAACTATCAATCACTGACATCAGTCCGATAGGCAGACGCTCACCATACTTAGAACCAGGATACACCTTCGGCAGGGCACGTTGGATCATACGCTGTGAGGGACCCTCACCCAGACGCCACTCATTATGTACCACGTCACGCTCCTTGTCTATCTCCTCGGGCTCCAGAGAAAGACCATTCGACCAGTCTTTCAGGATCAGCAGACAGGAGTCTACTGCCGTAGCACGCTTGGTGGGAACATTACAGACACGATAAACGGTCTGGTCGATACTGGTATAAGCGTTCAGGTCGCTACCGAACTCAACACCCAGTGAACGGGTAAACTCGATGATACCATTGCCCTTGAAGTGCTCGGAGCCGTTGAAAGCCATGTGCTCCAAGAAGTGGGCAAGTCCACGCTGGGACTCATCCTCGTTGATAGACCCCACACGCTGGGCAATGTAGAAGTTTGCCACATGTTCGGGATACTCGTTGTGGCGGATGTAATAAGTCAGTCCGTTGTCCAGTTTTCCGATACGTACAGCTGGGTCAACGGGAATAGGTGGCAACTGCATTTCCTGAGCCACCAGCGTTGCGGGACTGATTATCATCAGTGCGGCAACAAACAATTTTCTAAGTCTCATCGTTTTATATTAATAGTTAAATGTTAGCAACATTTGTCTTAAAGACGCACAAAGGTAAACAAAAACTACAGTTTACAAGAAATCTCCACTAATTATTAATGTTTTTTATCATTCTACTGCCTTTCGTTTCATATTCCTTGGATGGTGCTCCAAAATCTCCTGACGGAGGGTCGACATGTCGATATGGGTATAGATCTCGGTAGTACCGATGGACTCATGCCCCAACATCGCCTGTATGGCACGGAGATCGGCACCTCCCTCCAACAGAGCGGTGGCGAAAGAATGACGAAGCGTATGGGGAGAGATGGTCTTGGTGATACCAGCTTCCTCCGCCTGCCGCTTGATCATGATGAGTATCATGGTACGGGTCAGATGGGCACCACGACGATTCAGGAACACATAATCCTCCTCACCGGGTTTGACCTTCATCAGGTTACGGTCCACAAACCATTTATTCAACTCTCGAAGTGCTTTGGGTGAGATAGGTACCAATCGTTCCTTCGACCCCTTACCAAACACCCGCACATACTGCTCGTCGATGTAAAGACTGGATAGTTTAAGGTTCACCAACTCACTGACCCGCAGACCACAGGAGAACAATACCTCGATAATGGCACGGTTACGCTGCCCCTCCCACTTTGAGAGGTCGATGGAGTTCTCCAGCGTATCCACCTCCTCCGTAGACAACACCTCGGGCAGATGTGTACCTAAGACAGGACTCTCCAACAACTCCGATGGGTCATCCTCCCGCCAGCCGTCCATCTCCATAAAACGGAAGAAGGAGCGTACCCCACTCAGAATACGACACTGGGAACGGGGATGGATACCGATGTCATGCAGGGTAGCAGCAAAGTGCCGAAGGTCGTCCAACTGCACCTCCCACACGTCTTTCCCCTCCTGCTCCAGATAATGGAGTAGCTTCTGGAGGTCACGACGATAGGCATCCAGCGTATTGGGTGAGAAACCACGTTGCAGTTTCAGATACCGCTGGTAGTTCCTCACAACATTTGTCTGTGATTTCTTGCCTGTTTCCATAAAAATGATTATTTTTGCAGACAAAAGTACAAAATATTTCCGAAATATGAAAATTTTGATTGTTAATGGTCCCAACCTCAACCTGTTGGGCACTCGTGAACCCGGCATCTACGGTTCTTCGTCTTTTGAGCAGTACCTGCCCCAGTTACAAAGCCGCTATCCTGACGTGGATATCGAGTACTACCAGAGTAATGTGGAGGGTGAGCTGATTAACAAGATGCAGGAGGTGGGCTTCTCCTATGACGGTATCGTACTCAACGCAGGAGCTTACACCCATACCTCCGTTGCCTTGCACGACTGCATCCGCTCGTTGAAGACACCTGTCATCGAGGTGCATATCTCCAATGTCCACCAGCGTGAGGAGTTCCGCCACCACTCGTTTATCTCCCCTGCCTGCAAGGGTGTTATCTGTGGCTTCGGTCTCGACTCCTATCGTCTTGCCATCGAGGCACTTATTAATTGAAAATTGAGAATTGAAAATTGAGAGTTTAGAGGACTATGTCCTCAAACATATTGAGCCAGAGCCCGACTATCTTTACAAACTCTGGCGAGCCACGAACATCCACATGCTGCATGGCAGGATGGCATCTGGGCATCTGCAAGGGCGACTGCTGAAGATGCTCGTGCAGATGATTCGTCCACATAATATATTAGAGGTAGGCACCTTCAGCGGCTACTCCGCCCTGTGCATGGCAGAGGGACTGGATGCCAACGGTCATCTCTATACCTTTGAGATCAACGACGAGCAGGAGGACTTCACCCGTCCTTGGATTGAGAACTCCCCTGTCAGCGACAAGATCACGTTTATCATCGGCGATGCTATCACAGAGGCTCCCAAACTCGGTATCGAGTTCGACCTTGCGTTTATCGATGGTGACAAGCGTACCTATCGGGAGACCTACGAGATGGCTCTCAGTATTCTCCGACCCGGTGGTTTTATCCTTGCCGACAATACTCTGTGGGACGGTCATGTCGTTGACCCCGCCTACCAGAAAGACCAGCAGACGCATGGTATCGTTGCCTTCAACGACTACATACAGCAAGACCGTCGTGTAGAACAGGTCATCCTCCCCCTTCGCGACGGTCTTACGTTGATTCGGAAACAATAGCCGGGCTACGACAAGAGCTTCATCAAGACCATGCAGCTTGCATAGCAAAAAGCCCCCACAGGACGATAAGCATGCAGGGGCTTTTGGTTGAAGGTTCAGGATTCTGGTTCCCGTTATGCTTTTCTATCTCTTATTCACCACTTTTTTACCATTGATGATATAGATGCCTTTTTGAGGCAAATTTACTCGCTGTCCCGATAAATTGAAGACATCGGGGACTTTCTTCTGCATAATGATTTTACCTACAGATGATGAGCTACGTTCCGTTATCGTCTGCGACCCAAGTAAAATCCCACCAGATTTTTCGGGATAGAAGTAAAAGTCAAACCTACATGGTAACACAGATTCTACCGTACGTGGAATAAAATATTGATTGTTGCCAGGCAGCACACGGACATCATTTCTGTCTTCAGAAGGCCAATATGTGTAGCCAAGGACATAATTCTCCGTGAAATAACACCATACACCAAAGTATCCCTTGAACTCAGTTGCAGTGGGGTTGTCAATCTCTATGTTAAAGTTGACATCATCGCCATTTACCAGCACTCCATCTACAACATCAGGAGTACTGACAGAAAAGGTCAACTGCTCTATGGGATAATCGCCACCTCCATCTTCAGACTTTGTGGTAAAACTAAATTTAAAATCTTCGTCTACTAAAGCAGCCGTAGCTGGGTCTATCAGACATTTGGCAGGTATATAAAGAGTGTATGTAGTACCGGGGTCGAGAGGTTTAATTGGCTCTATCCACAACAGCCCACCCGCTAACTTCAAAGGACCTCTTTCCACTACTGTACCATCAGATTTCGTGAGTACAAGTCCTTCGTAAATATTGTCGTGGGGAATCACAGTAGACGAGAACTCCATCTTTGGTTTCACATCAAGAGCTACCCCAATCTCTCCGTCAGATGGGGAAGTACTGACTAATGTCAGGGGGGCATCGCAATCACCGTCCACAGTCGTAAAGTTCACTGTGATTTCTTCCTCATTAATGATATTGGTTCCCTTTTTCCTTATTTGCCCAGGCGCAATCCTGAATGTATATTTTGTTCCTTTCCTCAAGTTAACCCTTGGTGTAAGACCTACAAAATTCTCATATATCCGAACTCCATATTTCGTAACAATTGTTCTGCCTTCCTCATCTGTCAGCGTAATATAATCGCTGTCATAGCCTGCCTTTGCACTCACAAGTTCAATATTATCGGAGAAATATACCATTGGTGCTATATTTGTTTCTACGCCAATAGCATTATCGGCAGGTTCGGTACTGATTACAGACAATGGAGTTGTCGAAGCCTCTCCTGCTGTAGTAAACCCGAATTGATACGCATTACTATTAAGAGAGCCTTGATTTGTCTTAATACTTCCAGCTGGAAGTATGAATGTGTAGTGCGTTGCGGGCTTAAGGAGCTGCTGAGGTGTAAATGTCGCCTCACATTCTGATTTGCCATCGGGATATATTTTGTTTGAGAAGTGTGCGTTAAGATAAGTCTTTTCCCCATCATCTGTTTCCAGACGATACCTTTGAGATGTCGTAGAGTTTGGATTTGCGGATACTGCCTGACTAAAATAAAGTACGGGAGTTACGTCTGTAGCCACATTTGCCTCACCTTCTCCAGGGGAAGATCCAGTAACCTCTACCACAGACGACTCGTCAACAGTATCAGAGCCATCATTGTTTACAGTAATATAAAACATAAAATGACCACCTAGTGTCTCCACATAAGAGCCATATTCTTTTTGATACCAATAGCATTCTACTAAGACTTCTCCACCGGCTACATATTCTGTGGAACTCATGGCTTTTACTGTGCAATAATCACTAAACATAGTACCACCATCGATAACGGCAACACTCATACCAGGAAAATGCCAACGAAAACGACTGACATAACGATTAGACCAAGGTCTTGCATAGACTCGTAAGGTCTTCGTACTACCTACATTTAGTGTATAATAGAATGTTTCCGCATGAACAGGTAAAAAACCGAAAGTCACTAATAATATTGACAATAGAAAAATTCTCTTCATAGTTATAAACTTTATTATTACTCCTGTTGCAAAGATAACGCTTTTAAGTCTTTCCCACAAATGGGAAAAATGAAGAATTACCATGAAAGGGATAATCGTTCGCTATGTCGTCAAAAGATCATGATAACAGGGATAAAAAATGTCGTATAACATCTTCATGAGAGAAAATTATTTTTCTACTTAAAAGAAGCACTGCAAGAATAACGTTAAAAAGACTGGATAATTGAAAATCTTGGGATTTTTCGTATATTTGCCAACAAATTAGTAAATTCATGTACTATCAGAGACTTATAGAAAAACAAATCGCACTGAAATTGAAGTCGTCAGGCGCAGTGCTCGTGGCTGGTCCAAAGTTTTGCGGAAAGACCACCACATGTATGCTTTATCAGAATAGTTTCGTAAAACTAAACACGAAACAAGTCATTTCGTAGACACGTCGATCGCATGCCAATGTTAGGGGTATCTCCTAAGGACTTGAAGCACGATTTGACTTGTATAGTGGACAGGAGCGCAGCCTCCAATAGGGTTGAGCGTCCTGTCCCTTCTATATCTCTTACACTTAATTTTGGGGTCATTGTTTAACAAATTCACCCTGCAAAGTACTAAAATGTCCTTCAGTTTGGTCACCTACAAAAGTTATAGTTTTGCCATCAGAACTCAGACTATAAGCAGAACGATACACTAGACTTCCGTTTGGTGCATAGAGAGTTAAAACCCCGCCACTAGCAGACCATTTTCCCCCACCAGTATAATTCCAGTTAGGTGTTTTACCATCCCCCCATTCTGTATATGCGGCCTCTCCATTGGCATCCAGTTTTATTCCATAATAATATCCTCCTTTATCTTTATGAAATTGAGCCCAAACACCTACCAATGCTGATGAATTATTACTTTGATTTTTATCATCATCACTACCGCACGAAGCGAAACCAACACACACTAATGCCATCATTATGGCAAACATAGTAA
>CAJONQ010000013.1 GCA_905235835.1 uncultured Prevotella sp. | reverse complement strand
CCTATAAATGCTTTATTTACAGGCAGTTCCACAATAGTAACTATGGAGGGAACTGTCAGTTTCTCCCAAGGGAACTGACAGTTTCTATGGAGGGAACTGACAGTTCCCATTGTTGGAACAAGGGGTAACTGATATCGGAACGAGCCATCCGGACTACCCGAACAACCCTTAGATGACCCTCGGAGTGTAGGTTCGGTTATTTTTTTGAAGGTAACCTACACTGGTTAATTACCTAATTATCAAACTATTAACTACATGAGTGAAGGTTGAAGCCATTTTTAAGAAATTTTTCAAAACATCTCAGATTACCAACTTTTTAGGCAACTTTCTTATCCCGAACTGGGGTATATATCGTTTTCTAAACCTGCAAATATTTAACTGTTTTTTTCATGCAGTAAATGTATTAACAATAAAAAAGGTAAGCGTAATAAATGAAATTCCCAAGATTGTGAGATAACAATTCCCAAGATTGTGAGAAATTAACTCCCCAGAATGGTCTCGATGGCTATGCAGTTTTCTACACAAAAAGTTGCAGGAATGATTTCTTTTTATTACTTTTGCAGACGAAAAGTGTTTTCTGCGTTTTACACTTCAAGGCAAAAAGTGTTATCCGCGTTTTACACTTTCAGGAAAAAAGTGTTATTCCCATTTTACAAAACAAGGAGGCAAAGAGGTATGGAACGACTATTCGAACGGCATGACAAGTACATTTCCAACGTCCCGATGGACTATATCCGGGATTTCATTCATCGCGTCGACTGGGAGGCACGTCTCCTTGTCATTAGAGGACCTAAAGGCGTGGGAAAATCTACTCTGCTCCAACAGTATATCAAAAAGAACTTTGAGGCAGACGATCGCCACGTGCTCTATTGCTCTGCCGATACCAACTACTTTACAACCCACACGCTGACAGAAGTTGCCGACAATTTCGCAAAGATAGGCGGCAAGTGGCTGTTCATCGACGAGGTGCATAAGTATAAGGGATGGAGCAGTGAGGTCAAGGAAATCTACGACCTGTATCGTGACCTGCATCTCGTGTTGAGCGGCTCGTCACTCATACAGATAAACGACGGACAGGCAGACCTGTCGCGCCGTATTCTGATATATGATATGCCTGGTCTTTCCATGCGGGAGTTTATCAGGTTGGAATCGGGAATAGACATCGCCCCCATTTCACTTGCCGACTTGCTGAAGTCGCCAAATGGCTTTTGCTCCCGTGTACGGTCTGTCTGTCATCCGCTGGAGCATTTCCCCAGTTATCTGCAGTTTGGCTATTATCCCTTCTATTTTGAGGGCAAGCGCGAATACTTTAGCCGCGTGGAGAACGTCATCAACTATATTGTCGATGTGGAACTGACGAAACATCGCAATCTGGACGTTGGCAATACTCGTAACGTCAAGGCACTTTTGCAAGTCATTTCTCAGATGACTCCCTACGAGGTTGATATTGCCAAACTCTCGAAGGCAACGGGTATCAGTCGGTCAACGACTTTGAAATATCTCAGTCATCTGGAAGAGGCCTGCCTGATACGCCGCCTGTTTACAGACCTCAAGACGGTAACAGACCTTCAGAAGCCAGACAAGATGTATCTCGACAACAGCAACCTGCTCTATACGCTTTGTCCTGAAAAACCAGAGGTGGGTACTGTCAGGGAAACTTTCTTTGCCAACCAATTGGCAGCAGCGGGTCACACCTTGGAATATGCTGGCTATAAGAGTGGCGATTTCCGCATAGACGGAGATATTGTTATTGAGGTAGGAGGGCAGGACAAGGGATTCTCGCAGATTGCGGGACAGCAGAATGCCTTTGTGGCAGCCGACGGAATAGAATCGGCTACCTTGGGCAAGATACCTCTCTGGACCTTCGGATTCTTGTATTGATATTACAATCGGCTCTTCTCGGTCACGAAATAATTCCACCTTTCAGCATGAATGTGGTATGCCTGTTGTGAAGATGCCTGTATAGTCTGTAAGGACATAGGAAATTCCTAAGCAAAAAGACGAGAAATAATTAAAAATCATCAGATAGCCGTCCTTTTGCATGATATACTCCTCTTGCAGGAGGTAGGTGAGGGCGGCATCCATTTCCTTGTTAGGCAGTTGCAGGCGCAGGAGTTCTGTGGCATGGTGACGCTTGCGGTCGGATAATAAGTTAAGGATCTGTTGTTGTGCCTGCTTGGTGTCGTGTGGATGATTAGACTGGCATACATCACACTGTCCACAGTCTTTGGTTCCTTTCTCCCCGAAATACTCCAGCAACTGGCGACTGCGGCAACGACTGTTGTCCTTGGCATAATGTAGCATCGCCTCGATACGCTCCCGGTATTGTGCCAGACGCTCCTCATAGACCTCCTTCGACAGTTGCACATGCTCGCTATCCTCCCGTCGCTGCATATAACGGATATAGGGCACTTGCTTGCGAGGGATGAAATGGATGATGTGCTTCATGGAGAGCACCTTCAGCACTTGGTATACATCGTTCGGCTTCATCCCGCACTGCTGGGCAATCAGACTCTCGTCGATAAACCCGTAATCGGCAAACAGTCCTCCATAGTTGCGGAGCAGGGCAATGATGACACGCTCCTCGTTCGGGGAGTCGCCACGCAGTCGGTACAGGTCGTCACGTCCAACGAGGAACTTCACACGAGCCTGGTTGTCCTGTTCCTCCGTGTACTCGATATAGCCGGCACGCTGCAGGATCTGCAAGGCAGCGTGCACACGGATGGGGAAGTGGTTGAACTTATGGCAGAAGTCGTCGATGTTAAACTCACGGGACACCCCATAACCGTCGCCGGTGGCTATCTGATAGTAATAGGCAAGATGGTCGTACACCTTACGGATATAGTCTTTCTCAGGGAAGGTGTCACTGATGCGCTTATTGAGTTTCGGCTCGTCGGCGGCATTATAGAGCAGGACGGCACGAGCAGGTTGTCCGTCACGTCCTGCACGACCAGCCTCCTGGAAGTACGCCTCGATAGAGTCGGGGAGGTCATAATGCGCTACGATACGAACATCGGGCTTGTCGATACCCATACCGAAAGCATTCGTCGCTACCATGATACGTACCCGGTCGTGTTGCCAGTCACGCTGGCGCTGGTCTTTCTGCGCATGGTCGAGACCGGCATGATAATAGGTGGCACTCAGTCCTGCGTCCGTCAATAACTCCGCCACCTCTCTGGCATGGCGGCGACTACGGACATAGACGATGGCGGCACCTTGCTCGCCATCCAGCAGTCGGATCAGTTCCGTTCGTTTGTCCATCGCATAAGAGACAAGGTAAGTGAGGTTCTTACGCTCGAAGGACATGCGGAAGATGTGGAAAGGTTGTTGGCTGAGTTTTTGACAGATATCCTCCACGACCTTGGGAGTCGCTGTCGCTGTGAGGGCAAGGACCGGGACATCGGGACAGATACGACGGATGTCAGCGATTTGCAGGTAGGAGGGACGGAAGTCGTAGCCCCACTGTGAGATACAGTGTGCCTCGTCCACGGTGATGAAACTCACCTGTATGTGTTTGAGCTTCGTCTGAAACAGACTGCTGCCCAAACGCTCGGGGGAGACATAAAGGAGTTTGGTGCTTCCTAAGATACAGTTTTCCAGGATGCGCAGGATATCATCACGCTGCATCCCACTATAGACGGCTGCCGCCATGATACCCCGTTGGCGCAGGTGGTGCACCTGGTCTTTCATCAAGGCTATCAGAGGGGTGATAACGATACACACCCCCTCCATGGCAAGTGCCGGTACCTGAAAGGTGATGGACTTACCACCACCTGTAGGCATCAGTCCCAGCGTGTCATGTCCAGAACCGATGGACTCGATGATCTCCCGTTGAATACCACGGAAGTCATCGTAGCCCCAGTATTGTTTAAGGATTTGCTGATAGTTGCTCATCTTCCGATGGTCGGATATCCTCTATCTGCAACTGCACCTCGCCACGCTTGTAAGTGTTCTCCTCTATCGTATAGACGATGTCGAACGAGCGTTTTGATTTGATATAGCGAGCCTCGGCACTCTGTCCGAAAGCGATACCGTTCATGACGACAGCCGACTTCGAGTCTACCAGTTCCAGTTTGATATGCTCCTGATGCTTACCCACTACCTTCGATGTGCCGTAGTCGTAGACATTACGGGTGAGGAAGAGGGGCTTGGGATTATCAGGCCCATGAGGAGCCAGACGACGTAACTCGTTATGCAGTTTCTTGGAGATATCCTTGAAGTCTACCTCCTTGTCGATATCAAGGGTCGGCAGTGTCTGCTCAGGTAGGATATGTCCACTGACGTACTCTTGGAAGCGGCGGCGGAACTCAGGGATATTCTCCTGTCTGAGTGTCAAGCCGACGGCATAGGTATGTCCGCCGAAGTTCTCCAGCAGGTCACGACAACTCTTGATGGCATCGTAGATATCAAAGCCGGCGACACTACGCGCTGAGCCGGAGGCTATACCGTCGATAATCGTCAGGACGACGGTAGGACGGAAATAAAGCTCTGTCAGACGGGAGGCGACAATGCCTACCACACCTTTCTTCCATCCCTCGTCATAGAGGACGATCGACTGCATGTGCTGCTGACTCTCCAGACGCGCCACAATCTCGTTCGCCTCCTTCGTCATCTCCTTGTCGACATCCTTGCGCTGCTCATTATACTCGTTAATGCGGTTTGCCTGAGTGAGTGCCTTCTGCAAGTCTTTCTCCACCAACAGCTCCACAGCCTCCTTACCGTTCTGCATACGTCCACTGGCATTGATGCGTGGACCAATCTTAAAGACGATATCACTCATGGTCAGCTCACGCCCTGTGAGTCCGCAAATGTCGATAATCGCCTTTAGTCCGATAGACGCACTTTGGTTCAACTGTTTCAGTCCGTGGAAGGCAAGGATGCGGTTCTCACCCACTACAGGGACTAAGTCAGCGGCAATACTCACCGCACAGAAGTCGAGTAGGGGAATCAGGCGGGCAAAAGGAATACCGTTGTTCTTGGCGAATGCCTGCATCAGCTTAAAGCCCACACCACAGCCGCACAAGTCCTTAAACGGATAAGAAGAGTCTTCCCGTTTAGGGTTAAGGATAGCGACGGCAGGTGGCATGACCTCATCAGGGACATGGTGGTCACAGATGATGAAGTCGATACCCTGCTGTTTCGCATAGGTAATCTCCTCGATAGCCTTGATACCGCAGTCGAGGACAATAATCAGTTTTACACCGGTCTCCTTGGCATAGTCTATACCCTTGATACTGACCCCATAGCCTTCCTCCTCACGGTTGGGGATATAGTACTCAATGTTGGAATAGAACTGCTGTAGGAATTTATATACCAGTGCCACCGCAGTACACCCGTCAACATCATAGTCGCCATATACCATGATACGCTCCTTGCGTCCCATCGCATCGTTCAGGCGGTCAACGGCTACATCCATATCATTCATCAGGAACGGGTCGATGAGCTCGTTCATCATAGGTCGGAAGAACCGCTTCGCCGCACTCTCGGTTTTGATACCGCGACCTATCAGTAGGTCGGCGACGGTAGGACTCATCCCAATCTTCTCCGCCAGCTCTTTAGCCGCTTGCTGTCTTTCGGGTGTAGGTGGTTTGTAATTCCATTGATAATGCATTGTGGGGACTTTCTATTAGAGTCCTAGTTTCTTGCGGATATCCTTAGGAATCGCATTCTTATTAACGGTATAGTCCATCGTGTTGGCGGCGATGAAGGTCTTGGTCATATACCAGATACCCTTATAGTCACCACTCTCACCCCATGAGTTCTTTACCATATAGTACTCCTTGCCGTTCTGGTCCTTGGCGATACCGAAAATCAGCATACCATGGTCGTCCGTCAACTCCCAGTTGTCATAACGCTCCTGACGCATCTCCTGGGTAGGAACAATCTCAGGAACAGTACAGCCCAGTGAGTCGATGAGGTTACGCTTCTTAGCAGCAGACAGTTTCAACCAACGAGCCATGTCAGAGCCTTGCATGCTCTCTGTCTTCTTAGTGTCGATAGCATAGGCGAGACCACTGCGGGTAAAGCCGTCCTCAGAGACATCACCGCCCCATGCTACGGTATAGCCCTGCATGATGGCATTGTCGATAATCTTCATCATCTCGTCCATCGGTACGTTATAGGACAGTGGGTTGCGCCAGTTGTCCTGTACCTCCACAGGGAATGCGGTATAGAAAGGATGATGGGTATAGCTGGTAATACTTACATAGTCGTTCCAGTCGAGACCGAGGCTGGCAGCGAAGGTCTGTGGGGTATAGGTCTTACCCTCATAGGTGAAGCTCTCAGGACATTTGCCCAGATAAGCGTCGAGGATACCCTGCAAACCGACTTTCCACTGTGGGGAGATCTTCTTTGCCTTGTTCTTTGCCACTGCCTCCACGTATGGCTCCAGGAGAGAGAAGAACTCATTGAAGTTATTCAAAGAGTCACCATAGAGAGAACCGGGGAAAGGCATCGCGTCCTCAGGACAGATACCATAGTGCTGTAGAGCGTAGTGAACATCATAGGCAGAACCGCCCTGTGAAAACTGACAGTCGCCATGCAGACGTACCACCTGAACGGCACGGTCCATATAGGTCTTGTTTGCTACGAAACTCTCACAGAGGTCGTAGGTCTTACCTGTCTTCTTCAGGATCTCAGCCTCGAAATAAGAGAGGGTAGAGTAGTCCCAGCACGTACCACTACGGTTCTGGTCTTTAATAGAGGTGATAGGGTTCTCCTTAATCACCGTGAACACGGGCTTGTTCTTGTTGACGGAGTCTTTCTTCTCCGCTTGTGCGCCGACAGCAACAAATGCGAGCAGCGCAAGGGTTAAAATCTTTCTCATTGTCTTTTATTTTTAATTATTACTCATATATTCTTCCAGTTCTTGAGGATGGTAAGGGATGCGCTTCGTACCTAAGAAGCGGCAGCCATCCTTTGTGATCAGTACGTCATCCTCAATACGGATACCTCCAAAGTCTTTGTAGGTCTCCAGCTTGTCGTAGTTGATAAACTCCTTGCAGTGTCTGCTTGCCTTCCATTCGTCAATGAGGGCAGGGATGAAATAGATTCCCGGCTCGTCAGTGACTACAAAGCCTTCTTCCAGTCGGCGACCCATACGCAGACAGTTGGTACCGAACTGCTCAAGGTTGGGACGTGTCTCCTCATCGAAGCCCACGTATATCTGTCCGAGTCCCTCCATGTCGTGAACGTCCATGCCTATCATGTGCCCCAGTCCGTGAGGCAGGAACATCGCATGGGCACCAGCCTTTACAGCCTCGTCGGTATCACCCTTCATGAGCCCGAGTTCCTTCAGGCGGTCTGTCATCATGCGGCATACGGCAAAATGTACGTCCATATATCTCACACCGGGTTTTGCCACCTCTAACACATAGTCGTGACAAGCCTCTACGATGGAGTATATTTCCAGTTGGCGCTGGTCAAACTTACCCGTGACAGGCATCGTACGGGTATGATCGGAACAGTAGTCATCCAACTCACAACCAGCATCACAGAGGGCAAGACGTCCTGCTTCTAATTTTGCTTCAGAGGGATTACCGTGCATGATCTCACCATGCTGACTGAAGATTGTGGCGAAACTCGTACCGTTAGCCAGTGAACGGGCTATACCATCTACCTGTCCGCCAATGAAACGCTCTGTCACACCAGGCTTAATCAGCAACTGTGCAGTAGTATGCATGGCATAGCCCACATCACAGGCACGGTCAATCGCCGCAATCTCCTGGGGCTCTTTGGTGGCACGCATCTTGACGACGGCATGGATGAGTCTCAGCGAGGCAGCCTCCTTCTGTTGGGAAGGATGAATACCTAACAGGTCCATGATCTGTATCTTCGTGTCGTGGCGATAGGGAGGCAGGACATGGATGGTCCTGTGTGCTGCGATACTATCGCAACATATAGAATGGAGTTTCGACATCGGTGCTGTCTTGCTGACCCCTACCTCGGCAGCCAAGTCACTGACAGAGGGTGTGAAACCCATCCACACGATATCCTCTACGTCGATATCATCACCGAAGAGTATCTCTTCGTCTTTATCAATATCAATCACCCCTACAAGTCCGTCACGGTGCTGTCCGAAATAGTATAGGAAGGATGAGTCCTGACGCATAGGTGCATAACAGTTGGCAGGATAGTTGCAAGGTGCCTCGTTATTGCCAAAGAGCACGATAATCCCTTCGCCTACCAATTTCTTGAGTTCAGCACGACGCTGAACGTATGTATTCTTATCAAACATAAGTCAATAATTCGGTAATATTATCCAATTAGTTCGCAAAGTTACACATTATTTATGAAAATATACTACCTTTGCATCATAAAAAGCATTAAAATGCAAATAACTCCCAATACAGGATTGGTTCTTGAAGGTGGCGGAATGCGTGGGGTGTTTACCTCTGGTGTACTTGACGCATTCATGAAACATGAGGTGTATTTCCCTTATGTGGTTGCGGTGTCAGCAGGAGCCTGTAACGGTTTGTCTTACATGAGTCGTCAGCCTCGCCGTGCCCGTTGGTCGAATATCGATATGCTACAGAAATACGACTATATCTCTCTGAAGAGCCTGATAGTCAATGGCAGTATCTTCGACCCTGATATCCTGTATGAGCGTTTCCCTAATGAGTTCGTGCCTTTCGACTATGCTACCTATGAGCGTAATCCTTGTGTCTTCGAGGCTGTCACTACGAATTGTAAGACAGGACGTGCTATGTATCTCTCCGAGAAACATGACCACCAGCGTCTGACACAGATTGTCAAAGCATCCAGTTCTCTGCCTTTTGTGGCGCAAATCACAGAGGTAGACGGTATTCCCATGCTCGATGGTGGTATTGTCGACAGTATCCCTATCGTACGCTCAATCGATACGGGACATCAGGAGAATGTGGTGGTACTAACCCGTAATCGTGGCTACCGCTCGTCAGAGATAGATTTCAAGACACCTAAGTTTATCTACAAGAATTATCCTCGTCTGCGTGTTGCCTTGAGTCGCAGGACGGAAGAGTATAACAAGCAACTCGATCTGATAGAACGCATGGAGGACTGGGGCGAGATTATCGTGATTCGTCCTGAGCGTCCTTTGGAGGTGGGACGTATCTGTGAGGATGTAGAAAAACTGGAACGCCTCTATGAAGAAGGGTTCCAGTTAGGGGAGAAATTTATAAGTAATTATTTGTAGTCTTAGCCCTCTTTCAACAAGTCAGGTCTGAGTCGACGGGTACGTTCCATCGCTTGCTCTAATTCCCAGTTTCTTATTTTGGCTTCATTACCCGATAATAAGATGTCAGGAACTTTCCAACCTTTATAGTCTGCAGGACGGGTGTAGATAGGGGCGGCAAGGATGTCGTCCTGAAAACAGTCACTGAGTGCACTTTGCTCGTCACCGATGACACCAGGGACAACTCTGACAATGGCATCAGCGATCATTGCCGCTACTAACTCGCCACCGGTCAGGACGAAGTCACCAATGGATATCTCTTTGGTTATCAAATGGTCACGTACCCTCTGGTCAATACCTTTGTAATGTCCTGCCAGAATGATGAGATTACCTTTGAGCGATAACTCGTTTGCCATGTGCTGGTCGAAACGCTCTCCGTCAGGGGACGTGAAAATCACCTCATCGTAGTCACGCTCCGCCTTCAGCGCGGTGATACAACGGTCAATAGGCTCACACTGCATCACCATACCAGCTGACCCTCCGTAAGGATAATCGTCCACCCGTTTCCATTTGTCGAGGGTGTAGTCACGTAAGTTATGAAGGCGTATCTCTGCAAGTCCTTTCTTCTCAGCACGTGCCAGGATGCTCTCATGTACGAAGCCCTCCAGCATTTCGGGCAATACGGTGATAATGTCTATTCTCATAGTTTGTAAAAGTCTTTGATTCTTTGTATATAGCGTTCACCCACCTGATGTCCTATCTCATAGACATGGCGCATCTCGTCAGGGTCATGGGAGATATGTCCGATGGGGATTTTCTCGTCAGGACGGATGACGAGGCAGCGTCCTTCTTCCTCTGCTTTCGCCACGTATGCCAGTTCTTGGTTATACATGATATGACGTTCGTCCATCGCTTTGAGCATAGCAGGATACTTCTGCAGGGCAATCCGCATGATGGGCATCAGTTTGTTGGGTTCTTTCACAAATCCTTTAGGCTGTGTTAGGATGACGACGTTACGGTCGTAACCCTGTGACTCGAAATACGCTAAAGGAATAGAGTCTGCGACCCCTCCGTCAAGTAACCGGTGTCCTTGTACTTTCACCACCTTTGAGGCTAATGGCATCGAAGCGGATGCTCTCAGCCATTCCAGTTCATCATAGTCCACATGGTCAATATCATGATAGACTGCCTCTCCTGTCAGCACATCGGTACATACGACGGTAAACTTCATAGGGTTCTGCTCAAAGGTCTGTGTGTCAAAAAGGTCATATTCGTAAGGTACGATATGGTAACCGAACTCTGCATTGAAATAGTCACCACTCTTCAGTAATGAGCGTAACCCACTGTAACGAGGGTCTTTGGCAAAACGGGTGTTATAACGGATAGCGCGTCCTATCTGTCTCGACTTATAGTTACAACCGAAGGCAGCTCCAGCCGATACACCGATGAGTCCGTCGGGCTCGATACCGTGTTCCATCATCACGTCGGTCACGCCTGCCGTCCATAGTCCTCGCATGGCACCGCCTTCTAATACTAATCCCCGTTTCATGATTTTCCCTTAAATGTTAGGCTCGTCCCAGATCTTCGTCTGTGTACATGCTGTACCTACGGCCAGGTTGGCAACTTTCAAAATGAAGTCACCTTCCTCTAAGGTCCAACGTCCGTCAGCACCTACGAAGGCGAGGTTCTTGGCTGGCAACTGGAAGGTAACGGTCTTCGTCTCGCCAGGTTGCAACTCTATTTTGGTAAAGTCACGCAGACGTTTGTTATCTGGAACAATAGAGGCAACAAGGTCGCTGGAATAGAGCAACACAGCTTCTTTACCAGCACGACTGCCAGTGTTCTTCACGTCTACAGTGACGGTTAGCATGTCATTTGCAGTAAACTGACTCTTGTCGACTTTCAAGTTGGAATATTCATAGGTGGTATAACTCATACCGAATCCGAAGGGCCATTGCAGATTAACTTTAGCGTCATAATTATAGGCACCAGACATCGTGCCTACCTCCTCACTGACTTTATAGTCGTAGTTGTTGAGTGAATTGATCTCACGAGGATAGGTATATGGCATCTTCGCTGAGAAATTGGCATCACCAGCCAACAGGTTAGCAAGAGCGTCAGCACCATAGTTACCCGGAATCAGAATGTCTATCACAGCCTTGGCGAGTGGCTCGATATCAGCAATCAATCGGGGGCGTCCCTCATTCAGTACGAGAATGATGGGTTTGTTCGTCTTAGCGAGCTCCTTGACGAGGTTTCGCTGGTTCTCAGACAACCAGAGGTCGGTGAGATTACCAGGTGTCTCTGTATAGGAGTTCTCACCGATACAGGCAATGATAATATCTGCACCCTTCGCCGCATCAACTGCCTTCTGTATCTGTGGCTCGTTCTCATCATAATATGCACCGTCCTCATGATAGGTCACACCCTGTTCGAGGATGATATTCTCCTTACCATATTTATTGCACAGAGCCTCGTAGATGGTATTGTATTTCTCTGCGAGATCCTCAGCTTTAGAACCCTGCCAAGTGTAACTCCAACCACCATGCAGACAGCGCATCTGGTTGGCGTTAGGACCAGTCAACAGAATCTTCTTACCCTTGACGAGTGGCAGTATGTTACCCTCATTCTTCAACAATACCTCACTCTCCTCGGCAGCCTGTAATGACTTCTTAGCAAACTCGTCAGAACCGAATTTCTCAAAGCCTTTACCACCAGTGTTTGGTTTCTCAAAGAGTCCGAGACGGTATTTCACACGGAGGATACGACGTACTGCATCATCGATACGGCTCATGGGTACCTTGCTTTCCTGAACGAGTTCTTTCAGCAGGATACAGAAATCAACTTTATAAGGGTCCATGGACATGTCAATACCAGCATTGATGGCAATACGGATAGCGTCTTTCTTATCTTTGGCGACATGCTCACGGGAATACAGGTTATTGATGTCTGCCCAGTCGGTGACGAGCATACCATCCCATTGCAAATCCTCTTTCAGCCATTTCGTCAGATACTCATAGCTGGCATGTACGGGTACGCCATTGATAGAGGCTGAGTTGACCATCATTGTCAGGGTACCTGCAAGGGCTGCCTGTTTGAATGGCTCAAAATATTTCTCACGCAGAATCTGGATAGGCAGATAGGTTGGTGTGCGGTCTTTACCTGTCCAGGGAGCTCCGTAAGCGAAATAGTGCTTTGTACTGGTACCTACGTGATACTGGTCGATATGGTTGGGGTCATTCCCCTGATAACCCTTGATCTCGGCTACCACCATCTTCGAGTTGACAATAGCGTCCTCGCCGAAACTCTCCCAGATACGTGCCCAACGAGGGTCACGACCAAGGTCTACGACAGGGTTATATACCCATGGACAGTTGGAGGCACGACTCTCATAGGCAGTGACCTCTGCACCGATACGAGCCAGCTCTGTGTTGAAGGAGGCACCAAGGTTGATAGGCTGGGGGAATAGGGTTCCACCCTGTGTGTAAGTCACACCATGGTTGTGGTCAAGACCATAGATGTCGGGAATACCGAGATATTTCATCGATTTCTTCTGAATCAACTGGATCCATTCCTGCCACTGTGCCACGGTAGCAGCACGCGTCCCTGGGGCGTTTAGGATGGAACCGACTTTCCATTTCGAGATCAGTGTGTCGAGCATCATCTCGTTTAACTTCCAGACTCTCTTGGTGGAACCTTCATAGATATCTACAGGATAGTTACCCATCTTGTCGATAATCTGTTGGTCAGTCATTTTCATGACCTCATCTATCTGATCCTTAGGGGCACCGAATTGTTGCATCACCTGACGCACTTTCTCACGGTCAACCTTGGCATTCTCGATCTTCATCTTGCCCATCACGTCAAGATTCAACTCCAACATCTGTCCGATCTTCTCGTCCAGCGTCATCTTTGAGAGGGTCTTCTCAATCTTAGCCTCAAGAGCCGCATCACGTGGGATAGCGGGCTTCTGTGCCTGTACCGTAACTGTTGTGCAGCTAAGCAGTAATATAAATAGTTTTGATTTCATATGATTTAAGTTTTTTCTTAATAGTTTTTTGTTTTTTCTCCATACAGCCTACAAAGGTACAACTTTTATTTTATATTTTGGTCATATCTCAAATTTTTTGTATCTTTGCACCATATTATGAAGGTGAGAAAAAGAAGTATTTATTCTGCGGCAGGACTCATGGAATACATTCAGGAAGTGGGTTTCCTTCCTTTGCTGGAAAGTGGTATTGACGGTTTTTCCGCTGATGCTGTGGTAGAGGATGATTGCAGGTATGTGGTTTATCCTGATGGCGGATGGGATTGGCCTCTGTGGAAATGGAAAGGGTCAATCATTACTGAAGGTGGTCTCGTTTATGGAAAGTTCTTCGCAGGGAAGGCTGGTTTTATCAGTCGGGAATGGTGGACTGATTTCTGTAACTATCGCCGTCATAAGAATGGAACACCAGAGGAGGGATCTATTGAGGAGACGATTCTTTTCACCTTACAGGAACAGGGTAGTATGATCACTCGTGAGTTACGTGCCGCCTGTGGCTTCACTGGTCCGAAGATGCGGAGCAAGTTTGATGGGTATATCACCCGCTTGCAGATGGATTGTAGGATAGTGACGGAAGATTTTGTCTATCCTACCGACAAACATGGCAATGAATATGGATGGGGATGGTCGTTGCTGACAACTCCGGAACAACTATACGGCAAGGATAGTTGCCACTGTGAGTGGAGTCCGGAGGAGTCGTATGAGCGCTTGCTGACGCATTTCAGAAAAATACTACCAGATGCGACAGATCATCAGATTACTAAGTTGTTGAAATAAATAAAAGAAGACATGGAATATACAGTGATAGGAACAGGGGCTATTGGGGGCTTCTATGGTGGTCGATTGATGAAGGCAGGACGACAGGTGAGATTCCTGTTACGTTCGGATTATGAGTTTGTAAAGCAACATGGTTTGCAGATAGACTCTTGCGATGGCAGTTTCCATCTTGACGATGTGGATGCCTATAACGATACGAAACAGATGCCAAAGACGGATGTGGTACTGGTGTGCCTGAAATCTATCAACAACAATAAACTGAAAGAGATGCTTCCTCCTATCCTAAAGGAGGATACGGTAGTCGTGCTGATTCAGAACGGTATCGGACCGGAAGGCGACTTGCAGGAAGAGTTTCCTGGGTTGCATATCGTGGCAGGCCTTGCCTTTATCTGCTCGGGAAAGATAGCTCCAGGACATATCTCGCACCAGTGTTATGGTTCTATTAACTTGGGAAACTTCTCCTGTCCCGATGACCGGTTCCACGAGCTATTGCAAGACTTTCTGGCGGCTGGTATTGAGGCGGCAGAGGTTCCTTATCTGGAGGCACGTTGGAAAAAGGCTGTTTGGAACATGCCCTTCAATGGGATGACGGTAGCACTGAACACTTCCACCGACAAATTGCTGCAGAACCCTTCTACACGCCAACTGATTTACGAACAGATGATGGAGGTGATAGGGGCTGCTAATGCTATTGGAGTGAAGGCGTTGACCCGTGAGTTTGCGGATAAGATGATGGCAATGACGGATGCGATGGTACCTTATAGCCCTTCGATGAAATTGGACTATGACCATCATCGCAGGATGGAGATTGCTTATCTTTATTCTCGTCCTATCGCTGAGGCAAAAAAAGTCGGCTTCGAGATGCCGAAACTGGCAATGCTCGAAGCCGAGTTGAAATTTATAGAGAGCCAATATTAATTGGCTGCCTCAAATTCTTTCAAGAAGCGGACATCGTTCTCTGAGAACATACGGAGGTCACTAACCTGGTATTTCAGGTTGGTGATACGCTCTACACCCATACCGAAGGCGTAACCGCTATACTCCTTGGAGTCAATGCCACACTGTTCGAGAACGTTAGGATCTACCATACCACACCCCAGGATCTCTACCCATCCGGTGTGCTTGCAGAATCCACAACCCTCACCACCACAGATGAAGCAGGAGATATCCATCTCGGCACTGGGCTCTGTGAAGGGGAAATAGCTGGGACGCAGACGGATCTTCGTGTCGGCACCGAACATCTCACGGGCAAAGGATAGCAATACTTGCTTCAGGTCGGTGAAGCTGACATTCTTGTCAATATACAATCCC
Organism: uncultured Prevotella sp.; assembly: GCA_905235835.1. GTDB lineage: Bacteria > Bacteroidota > Bacteroidia > Bacteroidales > Bacteroidaceae > Prevotella. The sequence goes on along the minus strand of CAJONQ010000013.1, from coordinate 29,792 downwards.
TCTACCTGATGGAAGAAACAGTGGGCACGAGCAGTGATAGCCTCGTTACGATAGACACGCCCGGGACAGATGACACGGATAGGTGCAGTCAACTTGCCATCCTCTGTATGCATATGCTCCATCACACGGGCCTGAACACTGGAGGTATGTGAGCGCAACAGGATATTCTTGGTGACATCATTAGGATGCTGACTGACAAAGAAGGTGTCCTGCATATCACGGGCAGGGTGGTCGGCTGCAAAATTCATCTTGGTGAACACGTGCAGGTCGTCCTCTACCTCAGGACCGTCAGCAAGAACAAAGCCCATACGTGAGAAGATGTCAATAATCTCGTTGGTGACAATGGTCAGTGGATGGCGAGTACCTAACTGAATAGGATAGGGGGTTCGTGTCAAATCAACAGCATCACCCTCACTCTCCTGTGTCTGGCAATCCTCACGCAACTGGTTAATGCGTTCTGTGGCAAGTGTCTTTAACTCGTTAATCTTCATACCAACGGCCTTCTTCTGGTCGGCAGCCACATTACGGAAATCATTCATCAGCGCCGTAATCTCACCTTTTTTACTGAGATATTTCAGTCGCAGTTGTTCTACCTCATCAGCGTTTTTAGCACTCATCTCCTGCACTTCTTTGAGCAGTTTGTCTATCTTATCAAGTATCATAATCTTGCGTTAAAATAAAATTTGCCTGCAAAGGTACAAAAAAAATAGTAATTAGGAATTAATAATTAAGAATTATTTGTACCTTTGCATCAAATTTGAGAGTTAATGATTAGTGCGAAGTCAAAGAAGAAACAGTTTTTGTTTATCTTTCTGGTAGCAGTACTATTGCTTTCCGCCTGCCAAGGACAGAAAAGCGGAGGTAATGAGGAAGTAGCAACTGCCGATACCATACAGAAGGCAGACACGACAGCCTCGACCCTGGAAGAGGAAGTGGCTTCTGAACAGGCACCTATGCCCAAGGCTGCTGACGAGCTTTTTGACGATTTTATCTTTAATTTCGCTGCCAATCACAAGTTACAGTCCTCTCGTATCAAATTCCCATTGAAGATACAGCGTGGTGAGGAGATCAGCTATGTCAAGAACGGACAATGGCAGATGGAGTATTTCTTCATGAAGCAAGATGCCTATACCTTATTATTTGACAGTGAGAAGGAGATGGAACATGTCAAGGAGGCGACAGACATCAACCATGCTGTTGTGGAGAAAATCTATCTGGAGGCAAAAACGGTAAAACAATATGTGTTTGACCGTGTCAATGGCTTATGGATGCTTCAGGAGGTTATTCATATGCCGATGAGTGAGTCACGGAATGCCTCTTTTCTGGAGTTCTATGAGCATTTCGCCTCTGATATAGAGTACCAACAGCATCACCTGATGGAGAGTGTGAAATTCGTGGGACCGGATCCTGATGATGATTTCAGTCAGATGGAGGGTGTCATCACACCGGATACTTGGGAGGCTTTTGCCCCGGAGCTCCCTTCTGGTATGATTTACAATATCGTATATGGTGATTCACAAAAGGATACAGGACGGAAGATTTTCGTTCTGCGTGGTATTGCCAACGGTTTGGAACTGGAACTGGTTTTCAAACATGAAGGGGGTAAGTGGAAACTAGAGAAAATGACAACATAATGAGGGATTTTGAGAACTATAGCCTGTTGTGGCTTAACACTTTTCGTATCAATGTGAAATGTCGTCGATTCCTGGACTTTGATGATGTCCATGAAGCTCAGCAGGTGGCGGAGATCCTTCGTGAGTCTGCTCTACCTTATATTATAATAGGTGAGGGTAGTAACTTGTTGTTGACACAAGATTATGAGGGGATTGTCGTACGTTCTAATATCAAAGGAGCTACAATCGTTGGCTCACAAATGTGCTGCGGCAGTGGTGAGGTATGGGACGATATGGTTGCTTTTGCCATACAGAGCCAGCTATATGGTGCGGAGAACCTGTCACTGATTCCGGGTGACGTGGGAGCCAGTGCCGTCCAGAATATCGGGGCTTACGGTGTAGAGGTCAAAGACTTAATCGTTGAGATAGAGGCAGTGGAGATTGCCACAGGGAATATTTGCGTCATACCCCGTGAGGATTGTCAGTATGCCTATCGGCAAAGCCGTTTCAAAAAGGAATGGAAGAATAGGTATCTGATAACTCATGTCACTTATCAATTCCAGGAAGACTTCCTGCCGCATCTTGACTATGGTAATATTCGTGCGGAACTGGAGCGACAGGGACTCGCAAAGCCAACTGCTCAACAGTTACGTCAGGTGATTATCGATATCCGTAACGCCAAACTTCCTGATCCGAATAAGTTAGGAAATGCCGGCAGCTTCTTCATGAATCCTATCGTTTCTCGTGAGAAGTATGAGCAACTTGCCTTACAATATGAGAAAATGCCTCACTATACCATAGACGCTGACCACGAGAAAATTCCTGCTGGTTGGATGATAGACCAGTGCGGATGGAAAGGGAAACGGTTAGGACGTGCCGGGGTTTACGATAAACAGGCTTTAGTGTTGGTCAACTGGGGAGGGGCGACAGGTCAGGAGATCGTCGATCTCTGTCAGGCGATTCAGCAGGATGTCAAAAAGAAATTTGGTGTAGAGATTTATCCGGAAGTGAATATCATATGAGACTGACATTCTTAGGGACAGGAACCTCGTGTGGCGTACCGACCATCGGTTGCCGGTGCTATACCTGTACGAGTAAGGATCCGCATGACAAACGGTTACGCTGCTCGGCATTGGTAGAGACGGAGACAACACGTATACTGATAGACTGTGGTCCCGACTTTCGTCAGCAGATCATGCCACAGCCCTTCCGAAAGATTGACGGCATACTGATTACCCATGCGCATTACGACCACATGGGGGGTATGGACGATATCCGTCCTTACTGTCAGTTTGGCGAGATCAATGTCTATGCTGACCCTATCGCCAAAGCCGGTTTGTTGCAGATGTTGCCATATTGTTTCGCAGAGCATCGCTACCCTGGTGTTCCTGCTATCCAACTCCATGAGATTCATAAGCATGAGCCATTACAGATTGGTGACTTGGAGGTGATGCCCTTGGAGGTGATGCACCACGACTTGCCGATTTTAGGCTATCGGATAGGAAAACTTGCCTATATCACGGATATGAAGACGATAGACGAGAGGGAGCTGGACTATCTGAAAGGGGTGGACACCCTTGTGGTGAATGCTCTTCGCCAAAAGCCCCATCACTCCCATCAGACGTTAGATGAGGCTGTCGCCTTTGCCAGAAAGGTAGGAGCTCGTCAGACATGGCTTATCCATAGCAGCCATGATATCGGAAGACATGAGGAGGTAAACACTTCCTTGCCCTCTGATATCCAGATGGCTTTCGATGGTCAAATCATAGAGATAGAATAGGTACTTATCTCTTCTTTTTCTTCTTTCCTAATCCTAAAAGACTTCCGTAGTTCTTGTAAAGCTTCCTGGCTGTCAGGATAAAGTCGACAACGGTGATGCCGTTGGCAAGAAGTCCTCCAATGAATGCTGCCTTGGAATTGTCTTCCTTAGAGACAAACAACTGGTTCCATTTCTTACCGAAATGGGAATTGTCAGTCTGTAGCTGGTCCAGTAACTCGTCCTTACGTGCCTGAATATCTTCAAGCGACTGGTAGTTGTTGGTCTTGGGATTCTGTACGGGCAACTTCATTGGATCAGTTATTTAAAAGGAGATTGGCAAAGAAACGAACCAAGGGCTTCTCTATCCATGCGTGGCGTTTATAGAAAACAAGAAGGATAAGAAGCATATGAAGCGCTCCTACCACGAGGAAGGCAACAGCCGTCCCCGTGTAGGAGGCAAGCCAGAAAACGAGGGCAAACGAGCAGAACATCGCCACACCAATGATGATGAGCAGAAATACTATGGCGAGGGCAGCAAACGTCAACAGCCGTACTAACTTGTCAACGATATCCAACTTGAGATATTCTGTCTGAATACCCAGATAGTGCTTGACAATCTCCGCCAACTGCGCGATGGTCTCTACGTTCTTGTCGCTTGATAACATCTTGATTAGTCTACTTCAGGAGCTGCTTCTGCGATATCCTCAACGAGGTCACTCACCTCCTTGCGGCTCAACTTGATGTTGTGCTTCTTCATGAAGTCATCCACAGCATCCGTAATCTTCTCACGAGTGTCCTCACCCTTTTCAGGAGCAAGTAACAAACCAATCACAGCACCGGCGATAGCACCGCCGAAAAATGCGCCTAATACACCTAAACCTTTCATAGTCTTATCATTTTTTAGTTAATATAATACGATTTGTATTTGCAAATATAGGCAAAGTTTTTGAAAAAGTGGATAAAAAGAGAGTCATTTTTTGTTAAATAGGTTAGAATTTCCTTATTTAACAAACTTTATGCACGTTTTTTCGCGCTATTTGCCCGATATTTTGTAATTTCGCACGTGATATTTGAAATACAGTCTAATTTAAATAATTAAGAAAGAAACATGAAAAAGTACTTGGTAGTATGCGCTGGTTTGTGCGCAGCAATGGTTTTCACAAGTTGTAAATCTAGCGAGAGTGCCTATAAACAGGCATATCTGAAGGCAAAACAGCAGGAGGAGCTCCAGCAGCAACAGCAGCCTGCAGTCGTTCAGACTCAGCAGCCCGAGAGCAATGTGGTTGTGCCCTTAGAGACGAAGTCTGCTAGCAACACGCAGGTGGTTGATAATACGGATAACGTAAGAGTGACCCAGGAGCGTGTGTCTTTGATTTCTGGAAACGGACTGAAGAACTTCAGCGTTGTTGTTGGCTCATTCCAGTCAGAGGCGAATGCTATGGGACTTCAGCAGCAGTTGAACAATGCAGGCTATAACGCACAAGTTGTGAAGAACGTAGAGCGTAACATGTATCGCGTCGTTGCTACAACCTTCGATACAAAAGAGGAGGCATCTGCCAGCCGTAATGACTTGCAGACCAAGTACGCTGGTGCATGGCTGCTCTATAATGCCCGTTAAAGGCTGAAAGGCGTTGGCGTGGCAAGGATATTATCCATTGACTACGGAAAAAAACGTACAGGTTTAGCAGTCACCGATCCTCTCCAGATTATAGCGGGAGGATTGGCGACTGTTGCTACTTCTGAACTTTTCGAGTATTTACAGGCATATATTGCTCGTGAGGAAGTGGAGCGTATCGTGATTGGAGAGCCCCGACAACCTAACGGACAACCCAGTGAGAACCTGCCACGTGTACAGCAGTTTGTTAATCGGTGGCGTAAGGCTATGCCACAGATTCCGATAGAGTTCTATGATGAGCGTTTTACCTCTGTCCTGGCGCATCAGGCGATGTTGGATGGGGGACTGAGAAAGAAAGCACGTCAGGATAAAGCCTTGGTCGACGAGATCAGTGCTACGATTATTTTACAGGATTATATGCGCTCTAAGAGATGATGGTCTTTAATTTCAATTCCTAATTTAATTAAGTGGTTTTACCTATTTATATTTATGGTCATCCCGTGCTTCGGAAGGTAGCCGAGGATATTCCTGCAGACTATCCTGATCTGCAGCAGTTGATTGCTGATATGTGGGATACGTTGGCAGACAGTGAGGGCATCGGATTGGCAGCCCCGCAGATTGGCAAGTCTATTCGTGTGGTTGTCATTGACTTGGATGTGATTAGTGATGATATGCCTGAGTATAAGGGCTTCCGCCATGTGTATATCAACCCGCATATCATCGAGTATGATGATACAGAGGCGGCTTCTATGGAGGAGGGGTGTCTGTCACTTCCTGCTATCCATGAGAAGGTGACACGTCCTACTCGTATCCGTGTACAATGGCTTGACGAGGAACTTAAACCGCATGACGAATGGGTAGAGGGTTACCTGACTCGTGTCATGCAGCATGAGTTTGATCATCTGGAGGGAAAGGTCTTTGTTGACCGCATCACTCCATTGCGTAAACAGCTTATTAAGAGTAAGTTGCGCGCACTCACTCAAGGTCGTTATCGTTGTGGCTATAAGACCAAAGGTGTTGTGAAATAGACCTTCGATGAAGAGAAAGATTGTATTCCTTTTCTTGTTTTTCCCATTGGTGGCGCTTGCCCAGTTCAAGACCGACCGACTGGTGATGATAGGGCGCTCGGCACTCTATTTTGAGGATTATGTTCTTTCTATTCAATATTTTAATCAGGCGATCTCCGCCAAGCCTTATCTTTATGAGCCTTGGTTCTATCGGGGAGTGGCAAAATATTATCTCGATGACTTCGCTGGAGCAGAGGATGACTGCTCAGAGGCAATCAAGCGGAATCCCTACGTGGTGGGGATGTATGAGTTGCGTGGGCTCTGTCGTATCCAGCAGAAGAAATATACGGAGGCAATCAAAGATTATAATCAGGCATTGAAGTATGATCCTGAGAATCAGAGTCTTTGGCATAACCGTGTGCTTTGTCATATCAATGAGAAAGACTATGATACGGCTCTCCTCCAGCTCGATACCATCCTCACACGATGGAGCCGTCACGCACCAGCCTATGCCATGCAGGCAGAGGTTTATATCTTGCAAAAGGACACGGCAAAGGCGATCACTGCACTCGACAAGAGTCTGGAGGTAGATCCTTATGATGGTAATCTCTGGAGCCAGCGTGCTGTCATCAGTCTATCACGGAAAGAGTGGAAGGAGAGTGAGGAGTATCTGTCGAAGGCAATTCATTTACTACCTAAGCAAGCGAATAACTATATCAACCGTGCGTTGGCTCGTTTCAATCAGAATAACCTGAGAGGGACGATGGCTGACTACGATACGGCTCTTGACCTCGACCCGAATAACTTCCTCGGACACTATAACAGAGGATTGCTCCGTGCACAGGTGGGTGATGACAACAGGGCTATCCTTGACTTTGACTTCGTATTGAATCTGGAGCCAAATAACCTGATGGCACTCTTCAACCGTGCGTTGCTGTTGGAGAACACGGGTAATCTGCGAGGGGCTATCCGTGACTACTCTAAGGTCATCGAGGAGTTCCCTAACTTCTGGTTCGGTTTGCAGCATCGTGCCTCTTGTTATCGCCGGATGGGAATGTCTAAACAGGCGGAGGCGGATGAGTTCCGTATCTTAAAGGCACAGATGGACAAGCGTTATCTGGGCAGACAACCTCGTCTCTCAAAAGAACAGATGCGTAAGCGGAGTGACTTGGATATCGAGAAATACAACCAGCTGGCTGTGGCTGACGAACAGGAGGTGGAGCATGAGTACCAGAGCGAGTATCGGGGAAGGGTACAGAACCGTCGGGTGGCGTTGGATTATCTTCCTATGTATATCCTCTCCTTCGAACAGGAACAGAGTCAGGTGAAACAGTATATTGCCTTCGATAAGCTGGTGGATGCTTATAACACGAGGGATCCGAAACAGCGCCAGCTGCATATTATCAGTGGTAACCCTTCATTGGATGAGGAGGATACGAAGAGGTATTTTGCCTATATAGACACCTTGTCTAATCAAATCGATCGCGAAAGGAGTACGCAACGGGCTACCGCCTTGTTATTTAAGCGTGCCGTCGCTTATAGTGTCATCCAGAACTTTGACGCAGCTATCGAAGACCTCTCCAACTATCTGCAAATCGATTCTACCTCGTCACTTGCCTTCTGGCAACGGGCAGTATGTCAGTCGAAACTCAATGCATTCAATGCCTCGCAAGGTACAGATGTCCGTATGAAGACGGCGAATGTGTTGTCCGACCTGACGGAGGCGATACGCTATCATGAGAATGCTTACCTTTATTATAATCGTGGCAATGTGTATGTCAAGCGAAACGACTATGCGCATGCCATTGAGGATTATACCCGTGCGATAGCTTTGGATGGTAATCTTGCCGAGGCTTATTACAATCGTGGACTTGCCCGTATTGCCAACAAACAGCAGAACGAGGGTATCAGTGATTTATCCAAGGCAGGTGAGTTAGGACTTTATACCGCTTATAGTATAATTAAAAGATATCGGAAATGATGATGCGAACATTACTAACCTTTTTGATGATGCTGCCGCTGTGTGGTGTCGCCCAGACTAAATACAGCACCTCATGGCAGGACTTCCTCGACGGACAGTGGAAGGAGGCAGAGGGCGGGGTAGTGCTTAATCCGTCTTCAAAGGAAGACGCGTTAGCTATGGAGGTGAAGGCGGAGAAGAAAAAAACAGCCTATCTCTTACGTAAGGCAGCTTGCGTTATCTTGTATGAGGACTCTCTCTATCTCAACCTGCGTCCTTTTAATACCTTTGGGGATGTCTATGTACGTGCTTGGAGCATCGGTGACAAACTATTGTTTGCCCGTCAGGATGTCGCACCCTCAGGGTTCAGTGTCACCTTTGGTGGGAATGTGTCACCTCTTTCCAGCAAGTCGTTCCGTACCCTCTCCCGTCTGGAGAATCTTGTGTGCTATATTGCCGCATGGGATCCGAATCGGGAGGAACTCCGCATGGCTCGTGTGACAGTCCCTGTCGTCCAACAGCTCCTCACGAATCATCCCGACCAACTTGCGACTTATCAAAAGATGGATAAGAAACAACAAGAGCAGGCGGATATCATCATTGATGTCCTCAAGAAAGCAGGAATTATCAAATAAAATTTGGTTTTCTTCTCTCTTATTTGTAATTTTGTAGGCGATTTAAACTTAAACATATATTGTAGATATGATTCAAATTACTTTTCCAGACGGATCTGTTCGCTCGTATGAGCAGGGCGTGACTGGACTTCAGATTGCCGAGAGTATCTCACCAGCTCTGGCACGCGACGTGTTGTCGTGCGGTGTAAATGGCGAGACAGTAGAACTGAATCGCCCGATTATGGAGGATGCGAAGATCGCTCTCTATAAATGGGACGACGAAGAGGGAAAACACACATTCTGGCACACTTCCGCCCACTTGTTGGCGGAGGCGCTGCAGGAACTCTATCCTGGTATTCAGTTTGGATTCGGTCCTGCTATCGAGAATGGCTTCTTCTATGATGTGCTGTTGAAAGACGGCGAGAGCATTAAGGAGAGCGACTTCCCGAAGATTGAGGATAAAATGCGTGAACTCGCTTCCAAGAAGGAGCCGGTTGTTCGTAAGGAGGTGGCTAAGGCTGATGCCCTGAAGGAATTCGCCGCTGACGGTCAGACTTATAAATGCGAGCATATCGAGCAGGATTTGGAGGATGGTAGTATCACAACCTATACACAGGGTGCGTTCACAGACCTCTGTCGTGGTCCGCACTTGATGAACACTGGTGCCATCAAGGCTATCAAACTGACCAATGTGGCTGGTGCTTTCTGGCGTGGTGATGCTTCTCGTGAGCAGATGCAGCGTCTGTATGGTATCTCCTTCCCCAAGAAGAAGATGCTCGACGAGTATCTCGTCATGCTGGAGGAGGCTAAGAAGCGTGACCATCGTAAGATTGGTAAGGAGATGGAGCTGTTCATGTTCTCCGACAAGGTGGGCAAGGGCTTGCCTATCTGGTTGCCGAAGGGTACTGATCTGCGTCTGCGTCTGCAAGACCATCTGCGTAAGGTTCAGAAGCGTTTCGGTTATCAGGAGGTCATCACACCGCATATCGGTTCTAAGAACTTGTATATCACCAGCGGACACTATGCACACTATGGTAAGGACTCTTTCCAGCCTATCCACACTCCTGAGGAGGATGAGGAGTATATGCTGAAACCAATGAACTGTCCTCACCACTGTGAGATCTTCGCATGGAAGCCTCGTTCTTATCGTGACCTGCCATTGCGTATCGCAGAGTTCGGTACTGTTTATCGTTATGAGCAGAGTGGTGAGTTACACGGACTGACTCGTGTACGCTCTTTTACACAGGATGATGCTCACCTGTTCTGTCGTCCTGACCAGGTGAAACAGGAGTTCCTGAATGTGATGGATATCATCGGTATCGTACTGACCGCCTTCGGTTTCAACTTCGAGGCACAGATATCTCTCCGTGATCCTAACGACCATGATAAGTACGTAGGAACGGACGAGGACTGGGCTCTTGCCGAGGCTGCTATCGTGGAGGCTTGTCGTGAGAAGGGTCTTCCTGCCAAGGTGGAGTATGGTGAGGCTGCTTTCTATGGTCCTAAGCTTGACTTCATGATTAAGGATGCCATTGGTCGTCGCTGGCAGCTGGGTACCATTCAGGTAGACTATAACCTGCCTAAGCGCTTCCAGTTGGAATATACTGATGAGGACAACCAGAAGAAGACACCGGTGATGATCCACCGTGCGCCATTCGGTTCTCTGGAGCGTTTCTGCGCCGTGCTGATCGAGCACACCAGCGGACACTTCCCCTTGTGGCTGACTCCTGAGCAGGTGGCTATCCTACCTCTGTCAGAGAAGTATAACGACTATGCCAACGAGGTGGCTAAGAAGTTTGAGCAGGGTGGGGTACGTCCTACCATCGATCTGCGCAATGAGAAGCTGGGTCGTAAGATTCGTGACAACGAGTTGAAGCGTATACCTTATATGGTGATTGTCGGTGAGAAGGAACAGGCTGACGGTACTGTTGCCGTTCGCCCACAAGGCGGTGGTGAGCAGAAGGTCATGACCATCCAGGAGTTCATCGATCATATCAATGCTGAGGTCGCAGAGATGACGAAAGACTTTTGAACATTGAATATTGAACATTGAATATTGAACATTGAATATTGAACATTAATATATATAATATGAAACCAACATTATTTTTATTGGCTGCTGGTATGGGAAGCCGCTATGGCGGTCTGAAGCAGTTGGACGGACTGGGACCTAATGGGGAGACTATCATGGATTATTCTATCTATGATGCCATTCAGGCTGGTTTTGGAAAAATCGTATGGGTAATCCGTAAGGACTTCGAAGAGCAGTTCCGCACCCAGATTCTTGCTAAATATGAGGGACATATCCCTTGTGAGTTGTGCTTCCAGGGTATCGATGCCCTGCCTGAGGGCTTTAAGGTGCCAGAGGGTCGTGTGAAACCATGGGGTACTAATCATGCTGTACTGATGGGTAAGGATGTTATCAAGGAACCGTTCTGTGTCATCAACTGTGACGACTTCTATAATCGTGATGCCTTTATGGTGATCGGTAAGTATCTGAGCAGTCTGCCAGAGGGTGCCAAGAACCAGTATGCGATGGTAGGCTTCCGTGTAGGTAACACCCTGAGTGAGAACGGTACCGTGGCTCGTGGTATCTGTTCCAAGAACGAGCAAGGACACCTGACGACAGTCGTAGAGCGTACGGAGATCGTACGTTGTGCGGAAGATGGTTCTCAGGCTGGTGCAGCCAATCAGCCCATCCGTTATAAGGACGAGAACGGTAAGTGGGTCGTTGTCGACGACACCACACCAGTATCTATGAATATGTGGGGCTTCACTCCCGACTATTTCGAGCATTCTGAGGCTTATTTCAAGGAGTTCCTTAGTGATCCGAAGAATATGGAGAACCTGAAGGCTGAGTTCTTTATCCCGCTGATGGTTAACAAGCTCATCAACGAGAAGACGGCTACTGTTGAGGTATTAGACACTACATCCAAATGGTTTGGCGTGACATACGCCGCTGATCGTGAGGATACTGTGAAGCGTATACAGAAACTGGTCGACGAGGGTGTCTATCCGAACAAATTGTTCTAATGTTAGAAAGAATCATGACAGAAGGGGAGTGCAGTCAACTGCGCTCCCTTATCAATAACGCAGAGACGATTGTGCTGTGTTGCCATGTGAATGCGGATGGCGACGCATTGGGTTCTATGCTGGGCTGGGCTGAGTTGTTGAGGACCATGGGTAAGGATCCTTTGATGGTGGCTCCCGACCAGTATCCTGATTACCTTCAGTGGTTACCGAATACAGAGAAGATAGTCCGCTACGACAAGCGGAAGGATTTTGTCGATACGGTATTGAAGATCGCCGATTTGGTATTCTGTCTGGATTTCAACACGCTGTCTCGCACAGATGCGATGGCAGAGGTCATCGAACAGTCACCTGCCCGGAAAATTCTTATCGACCATCACCTAGACCCTGATGTGGATGCTGTATTGACCTTCTCCCATCCGGAGATGTCATCCACCAGTGAGCTGGTATTCCGTATCGTCTGGCAGATGGGGATGTTTGAGCAAATGGGGAAGCACTTTGCTATTCCTGTCTATTGTGGGATGATGACCGATACGGGAGGGTTCACTTATAACTCCTCGTCACCAGATATCTATTTCATCATCAGTCAGTTGCTCACCAAGCATATCGACAAGGACAAGATTTATCGTAACGTCTATCATAACTATAGTGAGCACCGTATTCGGATGGTAGGCTATGTGCTCTGCCATAAACTGGTGGTCGACGAACAGCGTCATGCGGCATTCTATACCCTGACTCGTGAGGATCTGAAGCGTTTCCATTTTATCAAGGGTGACGCAGAGGGATTGGTCAATATGCCTTTACAGATCAAAGGACTCAAACTGAGCATCTCCTTACGTGAGGACACGGAGCGTAACAGACTGATATGGGTTAGCTTACGCTCTGTTGATGACTTCCCCTGTAATAAGATGGCGGAGTTGTTCTTCAATGGTGGAGGACATCTGAATGCGTCTGGAGGTAAGTTGCAGTGTACGATGGATGAGGCTGTGGAGGTGGTCAAACGTGCCATCCTTCATTTTGAAGACACGTTAAAGTAGCCTAATATTGCATTTATTTGCTATTTTATTTGTAAATTTGCGCCCGTTAATTAATAGAAAGACAAAAATGAAGAAAACGTATAGTCTGCTGTCGCTGCTCTGCGGTATTATATTGCTTACCAGTTGTAATAGTGGTGAGACATATTCTGACTTGAAAGAAGCTGAGCGCGATGCCATCAACAAATATATCTCTGATAAGGGTATTAAGGTCATTGACGAGACCAAGTTCACCTCTCAGGGTGAGACGACCAATCTCGATAATAATGAGTATGTCTATCTGAACAAGAGTGCTGTTTATATGCAGATTGTACGTAAGGGATGTGGCGAGAAGGTCAAGGATGGAGAGTCGCTGGAGATCCTATGTCGTTTCTCTGAATATAATATCAAGAAGAGCCAGCTGCTGATAAGAAACGACATTCCTTACTTTATCGTGCAGAATAATCAGACGTATGATTTCTCCAGTTTCCCCGACAAGATGATGGTGGAGCGTATTGGTAGTTCCTTTACGGGGTCATTCGTTTCTGGTGCGATGTCAGAATATCACGGCTCTGCAGCTGTTCCCGCTGGCTGGCTCGTACCGCTGAACTACGTGAATGTGGGGCGTCCTAAGAACGAAGAGGAGGAGATAGCGAAGGTCCGCTTGATCGTTCCTCATTCTCAGGGTACGGTGGATGCCTCGTCGGGTGTCTATCCCTGTTTTTACGAGATTACTTACGAAAGAGATAATTAAAACCGAGAAACCATGACACTTATTAAATCGATTTCTGGTATCCGTGGAACCATAGGCGGCTCTACGGGAGATACTTTGAACCCTCTTGACATTGTGAAGTTCACTACTGCCTATGCGCAGTTTATCCGTCGTAACGGAAAGGGATCTTCCAACAAGATTGTGGTGGGTCGTGATGCACGTATCTCTGGTGAGATGGTGAAGAATGTGGTTTGTGGCACCTTGATGGGTGTAGGCTATGATGTCATCAATATCGGTCTTGCCACGACACCTACTACGGAGCTTGCCGTTAGGATGTCAGGTGCCGATGGTGGTATCATCATCACTGCCTCACATAACCCTCGTCAGTGGAATGCCTTGAAACTGCTGAATCAGGAGGGTGAGTTCCTCACCGCTGCTGATGGTGCTGTCGTACTTGCCATTGCTGAGCGTGAGAATTTCGAGTATGCGGATGTCGATCATCTGGGACATTATATCGAGGACAATACTTTTAACGCCCGTCATATCGAGGATGTACTGCGACTGAAGTTGGTGGATGTAGAGGCTGTCAAGAAAGCGCACTTCAAGGTATGTGTGGATACGATTAATAGTGTGGGTGGTATTATCCTTCCTCAACTGCTGAACGAGTTGGGAGTGGAATATAAGATTCTCAACGGGGAGGCTAATGGTGACTTTGCGCATAACCCAGAGCCATTGGAGAAGAACCTGCAGGGTATCATGGACGAGATGAAGACAGGTCAGTATGACCTGGGTATCGTCGTTGATCCTGATGTCGACCGTCTTGCCTTTATCTGTGAGGACGGAAAGATGTTTGGTGAGGAATATACACTGGTCAGTGTTGCTGATTACGTATTGTCGAACACCAAGGGTAATACCGTTTCCAACCTGTCATCTACCCGTGCCCTCCGTGATGTGACAGAGAAGCATGGTGGTAAATATACGGCTGCCGCTGTGGGTGAGGTCAATGTCACCACGAAGATGAAAGAGGTGAATGCCGTCATCGGTGGTGAGGGTAATGGTGGTGTCATCTATCCCGAGAGTCATTACGGTCGTGATGCCTTGGTGGGTATCGCCCTTTTCCTGGCCTCCCTCGCCAAGAAAGGCTGTAAGGTCAGTGAGTTGCGTGCTACCTTCCCTGACTATCAGATAGCCAAGAACCGTATCGACTTGACACCAGAGACGGATGTGGATGCCATCCTGGTGAAGGTGAAGGAGATGTTTGCGGCTGATCCGACAGCCCAGGTGAACGATATCGACGGGATAGACTTCCCCGACAAGTGGGTTCACCTGCGTAAGTCGAACACCGAGCCGATTATCCGTGTCTATAGCGAGGCGAACACCATGGAGGAGGCTGACGCCATCGGCAAGAAACTCATGCAAGTAGTTTACGACATGCAATAAAATAGAAGTGGGTGTGTCAAAATTTTGACACATCCTCTTGGTTTATCATCGAGCTTAGAATTACTGATGCTGCTCACGAAGAAGGTCATTGACTGTCTTCACAGGATTGAAGGTGCCAAGGGGTACTTCAACGAAGATTGTGTTCCAGTCGCTCATTGCACCATTCCACAGTCCTGGCAACTCCAGTGCCTGCAACTCCTTGCCACTCTTTGACTTTTGGGAGATGAATCCTGTAGTGGGGTCAACATACTTAGGAAGATCGAAGGCATTGCCCTTATAGTCCTTCACTGCACAAACGAGGTCAACAGGGTTGAAGTGGGTACCCTGGGTGAACATCTCCATATACTCCTTGTTAGACTTGTCGATTTGTGAGCTCTCCAGAATCTGCAGGGATACCGTACCATCCTGGTTATAGGTCAGGAACGGACCACCACCAGGCTCACCCACGTTCTTCACTACACCACAGACACGCATCGGGCGGTTCAGCTTGTTACGAAGGTAAATGACAAGTTCGGCATCCTCCAAGTCCTTGATATCAGCCTTACGGCAGCAGAGGTCTTGCTGTACGAAACGGATGATTTCCTCTACCTGCTCATGAGTATACTTGCCTGTATCCAACAGACGCAGGTAGTCGAAAGCCTTCTGTTGCAAGGTAACGAGTATGCCAGCGATAATCTGCTTCCACTCTACGGTTTCTGGTTTCAGACGGTCTGGCACAACGTTGTCGATATTCTTCACGAAGATGACATCAGCCTCAATCTCGTTCAGATTCTCAATCAAGGCACCATGTCCACCTGGACGGAACAACAATGAGCCGTCACTGTTGCGGAACGGTGTGCCGTCGGGATTGGCAGCGATGGTGTCAGTGGAAGGCTTCTGCTCTGAGAAAGTGATGTCGTACTTGATACCATACTTCTTGGCATAGCCATCAGCCTTCTGTGCTACCTTCTGCTTGAAGAGCTCCATGTGCTCGTGGCTGACGGTGAAGTGAACATGTGCCTCACCATTACTTGCGGCATAAAGAGCACCCTCAACCAAGTGTTCCTCCATAGGAGTGCGAGGACCTTCTGCGTAGTTGTGGAACAACAGCAGTCCCTTAGGGAGCTGACCATAGTTCAGTCCCTCCGCTTTCAGCATGTTGGCGGCGACAGCCTTGTAGTTACCAGCAGCGATGAGTTCCTTGATACCCTTGCCCTCGTTCTTCTGACAAGCAGCGTCCAATTCTCCGTAGAAAGCGAATTTCTCGATGTTATCGAAATACTTCTTCTCAAAATCTGTGGTAGGAACATCATAGTCGGCATCCACAAAGGCGAACATATCCTTGAACATACGGCTGGCAGCACCACTTGCCGGAACGAATTTTACGACACGCTTGCCAGCAGCTTTATACTGCTCCCATGCGTTGACATACTTCTTGCGGTCGTCATCATTAGGAGCGACGATACCACGTTCGATACTTGCGGCAGCTTCCAGCTTGAGGAATGGAAAACCGGTCTTGAACTGTCCGAGCTGACGCTCGATCTGTGCTTCACTGATACCCTTCTGGGCGAGTTGTTTTAGGTCTTGTTGTGATAACATAATATTAAAATTTATTTAGTAGATTCTAATCTGCAAAGATATGGAAAATCCATGATAACACCAAATGTTTTGCCAAATATTCTTTTATGTGCTGTTTTTTTCTTACCTTTGCACCCAATAATAAATAAGGTAAGTCTAATTAAACAAAATAAGAAAGAAAATGAAAGCATTTGTTTTTCCCGGACAGGGAGCACAGTTCGTAGGAATGGGTAAAGACCTCTACGACAACAATCCTACAGCAAAGGAACTTTTTGAGAAGGCTAATGATATTCTGGGTTATCGCATTACCGATATCATGTTTGAGGGAACCGATGAGGACCTGAAGCAGACAAAGGTGACACAGCCCGCTGTATTCCTTCACTCTGTTATCTCTGCTATCTGCATGGGTGATAAGTTCCAGCCCGAGATGACCGCAGGTCACTCTCTGGGTGAGTTCTCGGCATTGGTGGCTGCTGGCGCACTGAGTTTTGAGGATGGTTTGAAACTGGTGTATGCCCGTGCTATGGCAATGCAGAAGGCTTGTGAGGCACAGCCCTCTACAATGGCTGCCATCATTGGTCTTCCCGACGAGAAAGTTGAGGAGGTTTGCGCAGCAGTCAGCAAGATGGGCAAGGGCGTTTGTGTGGCTGCTAACTATAACAACCCCGGACAGTTGGTGATCTCAGGTGATATTGATGCCATCAATGAGGCATGTGAGCAACTGAAGGCTGCTGGTGCCAAGCGTGCATTACCCTTGAAGGTGGGTGGCGCATTCCATTCTCCTTTGATGCAGCCCGCCAAAGATGAGTTGCAGGCAGCTATCGAGAAAACTGAGTTCCAGACTCCTAAGTGTCCTGTCTATCAGAATGTGGATGCCAAGCCTCATACGGATGCCGCTGAGATCAAGGCAAACCTGATAGCCCAGTTGACCAGCTCTGTACGCTGGACACAGATTGTACAGAATATGATTGCCGACGGTGCTGACGACTTCACAGAGTGCGGTCCTGGCAAGGCTTTGCAGGGTATGATTGCCAAAATCAACAAGGAAGTGCCTGCACACGGTATTGAGTAATTTCCTCAAAGGAACAGAATAATGAAAGAGAAGGTTATCATCTACCAAGTGTTCACCCGTCTTTACGGTAATCGGAACACGACACGCCAAGAGAACGGTACCATCGAGGAGAATGGTTGCGGCAAGTTTGCCGACTTCTCTCCGAAGGTACTGAAAGACTTGGCACAGATGGGTATTAGTCATGTGTGGTATACGGGTGTAATCCGTCATGCCACGACAACCGACTATACTGCCTATGGTATTCCCCGTCAACACGCTGCTGTTGTCAAAGGAAAGGCAGGATCTCCCTATGCTATCACTGACTATTATGACGTAGACCCAGATTTGGCGATGGATGTCAACCAACGTATGCAGGAGTTTGAGCAGTTGGTGGAGCGCACCCATGAGGCAGGACTGAAAGTCATCATCGATTTTGTCCCCAATCATGTCGCCCGCCAGTATCAGTCAATCTGTAAGCCTAAAGGTGTGAAGGATCTTGGAGAGGATGATAACAAGGATTGCGGTTTCGACCCAGTCAACAATAATTTCTACTATTGTCCAGGTCAGCGCTTTACGCCTTATTTTGACCTTTATCATGGAGAGCAGGAGCCTTATATAGAGGAACCTGCCAAAGCTACAGGAAATGATCATTTTGACAATGCCCCGGGTAAGAATGACTGGTATGAGACAGTGAAGCTGAACTATGGTGTTGATTACTATGCCGGTGGGGTAGGACACTTTGATCCTATTCCTGACACTTGGAAGAAGATGACGGATATCCTGTTGTTCTGGGCATCCAAGGGTATTGATGGCTTCCGCTGTGATATGGCAGAGATGGTGCCAGCCGATTTCTGGGCTTATGCCACGATGATTGTCAAGAAGAAATACAAGGATATCGTCTTTGTCGGTGAGGTGTATAATCCTAACGAGTATCGTCATTATATCGCCTCTGGCTTCGACTGGCTCTATGACAAAGTCGGGATGTATGACACGATGCGTAATGTGATCTGTCATCACCAGCCCACCTCTGCCATCAGTAATGCCTGGCAGCAGACGGATGATATCCGTGACCATATGCTTTACTTCTTGGAGAACCATGACGAGCAACGTATTGCCAGTGATTTCTTCGCGGCTGATGCCATGAAGGGTGTTCCTGCGATGATTGCCTCTGTGCTGATGCAGCAGAATCCTTTCATGCTGTATGCCGGTGAGGAGTATGGGGAGCATGGCATGGATAAAGAGGGCTTCAGTGGCAATGATGGTCGTACCACCATCTTTGACTATTGGAGTGTAGATACTCTGTGTCGTGCCGCAGAGAAGAAACTGACGGCTAAGGAGAAACAACTATATGATATCCACAAGCGGGTAATGCAGATTGCCCGAAAAGAGAAAGCGGTGAGAGAAGGGGATTTCTTCGACCTCATGTATGTTAATCAAAAACTGGAACGTCAGTATGTGTTCCTCCGCAAAGCAGGTAAGGATCTCTTGCTGGTTGCTGTTAACTTTGATGACTATGCTGTTGCCGTGGATGTGAAGATTCCTGCTCATGCCTTCGATTACTTGAAGATCCCAGAGGGTGTATATGCTGTGACGGATCTATTGACAAAAGAGAAGGAGGATACAGCCCTGCAACCAGACGGCACCATTCGTCTGACGATGGATGCACGAGGTGGCTACGTCTTAAAGTTTAAATTGTAAGGTATGGAAGACTATATACTGAACGAGCATCATAAGGAAGAGTTTCCGCCAGCACATACGGCAGAGCATCTTTTGAACCAGACAATGATACAACTGTTTGGGTGTGAGCGTTCTTATAATGCCCATATTGAGAGAAAGAAGAGTAAAATGAGCTTCCATATCGATCACAAGCCGACTCGTCAGGAAGAAAAAGAGATTGAGCGACGGATGAATGAATTGATAGAAGAAGACTTGCCGGTAACTTTTGAGTTCGTGACAAAGGACAGTCTTCCAGATGGTGTTTCGGCAGAACGTCTTCCTGATGATGCCTCAGAGACTATTCGGTTGGTACGTATTGGCGACTATGATGTTTGTCCGTGTATCGGCAAACATGTTCGGTCAACCAGCCAGATAGGTCGGTTCGAGATGCTTGGTACCAACTGGGACGAACATGAACAGTCGTTCAGGGTCCGATTTAAAATCGTATAAAAGGATATAATGAAAATCCTAACCATTAAGGTTGGGATTTTTGTTTTGATTATGGTAATTCGACTTTCATAAACACTGGGTAGTGGTCGGAATAAGTCAGGTCTGTCTTGTAATAATTCAGACCTTGCATCGTCTGACTATGGAAGATATAGTCGATACGGGCATTCTTCTTACCGCGATAGGTTCCCATCCATCCGCCGCGACCACATTCCTTGAAACCGTCAACCAAATCGCCTAACATCGTCTTGTAAACGTAAGAGTAGGGGACATCATTGAAGTCGCCACAGACAATACAAGGAACCTCGGAGGAACGTATCTCGTTGGCAATGATATTTGCCTGTGCCGCACGGAACAGCATTCCCAAAGAATAATTACCATAGATGGCGTTCAATACTCGGTTCTTGCTCACATCATATCCCTGTGCCTCTAATTTACCAGCTTTGTACATCGTACCATTGATACCTGTGGTCTCTAAGTGTACACTAAACACACGACATACCTGACCGTTAACATCAATATCGGCATACATACCAGCCTGGTTAGAGTCCTCAAAGAGGAATGGTTTCATTTTCTTGATAGGATAGCGACTGAAGATGACCACATCCTTTCCTGCTTTGGCGAAGTATGGGAAATATTCTTTATAGGAATTCGTATTGTTGACATCTCCGCCAGTCTCCATATATTCCTGAACACAGAAGACATCCACTTTCTGTCGTTTCATCTCCGCCAGTATATCTAATGCCAAGAACCCCGAAGTCTCTCTATTGAATCTTGCCACGTTATAGGTGGCGATCTTCAATCCCTTCTGGGCATCTCCTATTTTCTCGTCAACAGAGCCAAATTGGAAAATGGTTCCTATATAGGGAATACAGCAGAGGATAGTGACCAATGGGATGATTGCAATGATCCAACGCTTGCGAACCAGCCAGTAAATCAATAAAAGGAAATTGGCTATTATCAGGATAGGGAGGATATATACCACCATGGCACGTGCCATGTTTCCAACAGGATTGACATCTCCTCCGAACAAGCCTAAAAATGTATAGGCGGATACAATAAGCTGTAGCACGAGAAACATCATCGCTACATACTTATAAACAGCAAGTTTTCCCATATATGTGGTTTTATTTTTTTAAGAATTTCTGAATCTTATCCAGCAAGTCCTCTACACGGAAAGGTTTTGCCATAAACTCATTACATCCAGCCTCCATAGCCTCTTTGATATTCTCATCGAAGGCATAGGCACTTAATGCGATAACAGGTATGTCATGGTTTACCTCTTTGATAATACGAGTAGCGTCAAGCCCATTCATATCAGGCATGCGGATATCCATCAAGACGAGGTCAGGGTGCTCGTCCTCACAAAGTGTTACAGCCTCAATACCATTGTGGGCACGTAACAGACGATAACGCTTCGATAGGACAACCTTTACTAACTCGTAGTTGTTGTCTTCGTCCTCTGCAACCAGAATCAGTGGCGCATTGGCAACATCTGTACGAGTGCTGACACGAATCGTTCTGGAATTAGTGGTGATACGGGTGTTCTTGGCAACGCCCCCGATCGTACCTTCAAAGGGGAATTTGAAACGGAAGGTAGATCCTTCACCTAATGTTGAGGAAACACTAATGGTACCACCCAGTTTCTCCACGATGATCTTGCTAAGCGGCAGACCAAGACCATATCCGTTTTGGTTGGTCTCTGCGTCTTTTGACACATAAGTCTTGAAAATATCGTTAATATCCTCTGGAGCTATTCCTGAACCTGTATCAGATACATAGAATTCAACCTCCTGACCATCATTCAACATGCGATAGCCATAAGTGATATTTCCTTTTGAGGTGTGCTTCAAAGCATTACTGATCAGGTTTGAGAACACCTGCATGATACGGTTGGCATCTGTATTGAGGGTGACAGCCATGTTTGGCTTGGTCCAGTTCATCTGCACCGTCTCGGGGCATCTGAACTTGAAGGTGTTCATGAGATTTCTGCAAAGTTCATTCAGGTCGGTCATGGACTTTTTAATAACCACTTCACCAGACTCGACTCTCGATAAGTCAAGAATCTCGTTGATGAGGGTTAGCAGACGGGCATTATTGCTCTCGATAATCTCCATGTATTTAGAACGCTCTTCTTGAGAGTCTGTCTCACACATGACTCTGGAGAAACCTTCAATGGCATTCAGGGGAGTACGAATCTCATGACTCATATTAGCAAGGAAGAGGGATTTCATCTTACTTGCTTTCTCGGCTTCTTTAGCTTTAGACTCATATTCCTCCAATTTGGTATTAGCAGCAAGCAACTTTTCGTTTGCTGCATCCAATTTGGCATTAGCTTCAGCTATTTTCTGCAATAATATGTCACGTTCGTCTTGATTCATTCTACAAGCCAAGTGAAAATAATATTTGGCAAAGGTATAAATAATTCCTCAAAACACAAAAGAATTTTATGCTTTTTTTATCCTCTTTTTGCTTTTTCCCATGCACCACTACTCTTATGGCTTTTCAGATAGCTCATTCCCCTGAAAATGTTAAGATTCATAAACAGGAAATAGTAGGGAACATATAGCAGCTTGTTCTTCTTTCCATGCTTCTCTAGATAGTATCCAAGGAAAGCTGCGGCATAAAATATGATCTGCATGATCCACAGCCAGTTATAGATTTCTCCTGCTTTCAGAAATACTAATAACACATTCAAGGGAATCAGTAAAATAAGAGCGATAGGAGTGATGCTCCAACGCAACACACGGTGGGACACAAACTGGAAAGCGACAATGGGCTGATGGAAGGGGTTCATCATGTCACGAAGCCACCAGATACTCTGAAGACCGCCAGCGGCAATACGACGCTTACGTTTCGATTCCTCAGCTAAGTCAGCGGAGCCGTATTCCATGGCATAGGCATCAGGGGTGTATGCGATTTTGTAACCTTTGTCCACCATACGGAGCGACATGACAAAATCGTCGAGGAGGGCATTCTCTGGCATTGGCTCATAAAGAGACCTTCTGATGGCACATAGCTCACCGGCGGCGCCCATAGCAGAGTAAAGTTCTCCATCCCAGCGCTTTAAGGTACTCTCATATTTCCAATAGAGACCTTCGCCCTCAGCAGCGGCTTGTCCCTCATGGCGTGCAGCCACTCGTTTCTCTCCAGCCACACAGGCAACCTGTGGGTCCATGAAGCAGCGTACGATTTCCTGAATTGACTCAGGGTTCAGCATCGTGTTGGCATCAGTCATCACGATGAGCTCGTCCTTCACCTCTCCGAGTCCGTGATTCAGAGCAGCTGTTTTGCCTCGGCGTTCAGGAGAATAGATCACCTGTACGTCAGGATACTTGGCGAGATAGTCGTTGGTGGCATCAGTAGAACCGTCAGTCACCCATACAACGTGCAGTTTAGGGTAGGTGATCAGATGGGTGTTCTCCATCTTGGCATCCACGATATCCTGCTCGTTGTATGCGCAGATCATCAGTGTTACCTCTGGTAGTTCCTCATCGGGAAGCAGTTGTGCCTTTTGCGGTTTTCCTTTGAACAACCGTTTCAGGCGAATCAGTACCCATAGTAGGATGCCGTATCCCAGATAGGTATAGAATACCAGGAAGGCACAAATCCAGAAGATAACTTTCAAGGTGACCATGACCTGACGTGATTTACTCGTTTGTTTCTATTTCCTCCTGCATGTCAATATACTGGCGGTCCTTGTCGTAGAACTCATATTGCAGGAAAGCCAGTTTTTGAGAAGGGATAATCCGTATACCCCAGCCATATTTCATCTGCCAGCGTCGTTTCAGTGAGACGATGCCTTGGTTGATATAGGCGGCGACATAAGGATGTACATGGAGTGAGAAAGACTTGATGCCTATCTTATTGACTAAGCGGTCAATCTTGCTCTCTAACTGGTCCGTAAACAGGATGGACGACTTGATTTTTCCCTTGCCGAAACAAGTGGGGCAGGTCTCCTCAACGTTGACATCCATAGCAGGACGTACCCGTTGGCGGGTAATCTGCATCAGTCCGAACTTACTTAGTGGCAGGATGTTATGGCGGGCACGGTCTTTCTCCATGTTCTTACACATCCGCTCATAAAGCAATTGGCGGTCCTCTGCAAGATTCATGTCAATAAAGTCGACCACGATGATACCACCCATATCACGGAGACGTAACTGACGAGCCAACTCATCGGCAGCACCGAGGTTGACCTCCAGGGCATTCGCCTCTTGTCCGTTCTCTGCACGCGTCCTGTTGCCACTGTTCACGTCAACCACGTGCATCGCCTCTGTATGCTGGATAATCAGATAGGCGCCACGCTTATAGTTGACGGTCCGTCCGAACGAAGATTTCAGTTGTTTCGTGACATTGAAATTATCGAAGATAGGTACAGTGCCTGTATACTGTTTGACGATGTCTTTCTTATCTGGAGCAATCAGACCGACATAGTCTTTTATCTGCTGGAAGATATCCGTATCATTGACATAGATACCATCATAAGTGGGATCGAAGAGGTCTCGTAGCATAGCAACGGCTCTGCCTGTCTCCTCATAGGCAAGAACGGGTGTCGTCGTTGCCTTCTGTACTTTTGCGATAGCATCATCCCAGCGCTTTACCAATATTTTCATCTCTGCATCAAGCTCTGCGACACGCTTGCCTTCAGCGGATGTTCTGACAATAACGCCGAAGTTCTTGGGCTTGATACTTTGGATGAGTTGTTTCAGACGTGTACGCTCTTCACCTTTCTTAATCTTCGAAGAGACAGAGACTTTCTCTTGGAAGGGCATCAGTACCATATACCTTCCTGCGAAACTGAGATCACAGGTGAGACGTGGTCCCTTCGTTGAGATAGGTTCCTTAACAACCTGGACTAGTATTTCCTGTCCTTGCTTGAGGGTGTTCTGCACGCTTCCCTCTTTGGGCAGATCGGGCAGACGACTCGCCTTAGAGACGGGGAAAAGTCGTTTCCTGTCACTTTGTACCTGTTTAAGGTATTTCTCGTAAGAGCTGAATTGAGTGCCTAAGTCAAGATAGTGTAAGAAAGCATCACGCTCAGAGCCCACATCCACGAAGCATGCGTTCAGTCCAGGCATCAGTTTGCGTACCTTGCCCAGATAAATGTTGCCTACAGAGAAGGAAGCCTCTCGTTTCTCGTTCTGGTATTCCACCAGGTTCTTATCTTCGAGCAGGGCTATCGAAATCTCTTTTGGATGGACGTCAATAATTACTTCACTATTCATACTTAGTTGTTGGTTTTTAACGGAAAGGGTGCACTAACTTGCCTGTCGACTTGTTAGTACACTCCTTTCATTCCTTTTAGACTTTAGCAAGACTTACTTGCTCTTGTGACGATTCTTGCGCAGTCTCTTCTTACGCTTGTGAGTAGCCATCTTGTGGCCCTTCTTTTTCTTTCCGTTTGGCATAATTCTGTATAATTAAAATGTTTAATGTTTTATTTCATCTTCGCAATAAAGCTCTTGGCGGGCTTAAATGCAGGGAAGTCGTGTGCGTCAATCACCAGAGTGGTATTCTTGGAGATATTGCGAGCGGTCTTCTTGGCACGGTGCTTCACCGTAAATGTGCCGAAGCCACGCAGGAACACGTTTTCCTTACGTACTGCCATGCTCTGACGAATCTCTTCCATAAATGCCTCCACTGTGGCTGCTACGTCCTTCTTAGCAAGGCCCGTGTCCTCAACAATCTTGTTGATAATGTCTGCTTTTGTCATCTTGATATGATACTCTAAATTTGTTTACTTGTATTGATGTTTTATATTTCGGACTGCAAAGATACTGATTTTCAGCGGGAAACGAAAATTTATTGGCACTTTTTTTTGAAAAAAGATAAATTCATTGATATGAGCAGCTCCCATCTATACCTATTTATATAATATTAAGGTAGGAGAGGGAATGCGCTATTTCAGTTGTTGCAGTCTGGCGATATACTTCCCGATGATGTCGAATTCCAAGTTTACCACACTGCTCACTTTGATATCGCAGAAGTTGGTGTGCTCAAAGGTATAGGGGATGATAGCAACCTGGAAAGTGTTTCTGGTAGGATTACATACGGTAAGGGATACACCATTGACGGTAACAGAGCCTTTGTCAACTGTAAAGTAACCGTTCTGCGCCATCTCCTTGTCTTCCTTGTACTCGAATGTGAAGTAGGTGGAACCGTTAGCATCCTCCACAGCAATACAGCGTGCTGTCTCGTCGACATGACCTTGGACGATATGCCCGTCAAGTCGTCCGTTCATCAGCATCGAGCGTTCTACATTCACTTTATCACCCACCTGCAACAGTCCGAGGTTCGAGCGGTCCAGTGTCTCTTTCATTGCCGTGACGGTATAGGTGCCGTCTTGAATGCTGACAACAGTGAGGCATACGCCATTATGGGCGACACTTTGGTCGATACCCAGTTCGTCGACAAATGAGCAGCGCAGGGTGAAGTCGATATTATCCCTGTCCTTCTTGATAGCCACTATAGTGGCAAATTCCTCTATGATTCCAGAAAACATAACTATCAACTATAAACTCTTAACTATGAACAAAAAAGAAAAGGGCCGCATCGAGGATGTGATGAAAACTCCTTTGTTAAAAGATGTAGAGCGCTCTCAACCTTTGTAATCCACCGGTTTTACAACTTCTCCGAGGAGATGTGGCCCGCCATTGGCAGAGAGACAACTCAGTTTTCAATGTAATTTGATGAGTATCCCGATCGAATCGATACGGCCCGTATTTCTTATTTAGTAAGCGAACAAAGGATAATCCTTCATGCGCTCATTGACACGCTTGCGAACGCTGGCGATAACCTGCTCGTCCTCCGGAGCATTCAGTACCTCCTCGATGAGAGCGGCGATCTCCACCATCAGGTCTTCCTTCGCACCACGGGTGGTGATGGCAGGAGTACCCAGACGGATACCACTGGTCTGGAAAGCGGAACGGCTGTCGAAAGGCACCATGTTCTTGTTGACAGTGATGTCTGCGGCAACGAGGGCGTTCTCAGCCACCTTACCAGTCAGCTCAGGATACTTCGAGCGGAGGTCTACCAGCATAGAGTGGTTGTCGGTACCACCACTGACGATAGTGAATCCACGCTTGATGAGTTCCTCGGCAAGCACCTTGGCATTCTTCTGTACCTGCTTAGCCCACTCCTTGAACTCAGGACGCAAAGCCTCACCGAAGGCAACAGCCTTGGCAGCGATGACGTGCTCCAAAGGACCGCCTTGCTGTCCTGGGAATACGGCAGAGTTCAGCAGTTGTGACATCATCTTGGTAACACCCTTTGGTGTCTTCAAGCCCCAAGGATTCTCGAAGTCCTTACCCATGAGGATGATACCGCCACGGGGACCACGGAGGGTCTTATGAGTTGTAGAGGTCACGATATGAGCATACTTCACAGGGTTATCGAGCAGACCGGCAGCGATGAGTCCTGCGGGGTGTGCCATGTCAATCATCAGCAGGGCACCTACCTTGTCAGCAATCTCACGCATACGTTTGTAGTCCCACTCACGACTGTAGGCAGAACCGCCACCGATAATCAGTTTGGGCTTGTGCTCCAGAGCCAGACGCTCCATCTCGTCATAGTCTACACGCCCGGTCTCTTTGTTCAGGTTATAACCTACGGGTTTGTAGAGGATACCACTGGTATTCACCAATGAACCATGAGAGAGGTGACCGCCGTGATCCAGGTTCATACCCATGAAGGTGTCACCAGGCTTCAGAACGGCAAGCAGTACGGCAGCGTTAGCCTGTGCACCAGAGTGGGGCTGTACGTTAGCATACTCAGCGCCAAACAGTTTGCAGACACGGTCGATGGCAAGCTGCTCCACCTCGTCTACCACCTGACAACCACCATAGTAGCGGTGTCCAGGATAACCCTCGGCGTATTTATTGGTCAGGTAACTGCCCATAGCCTCCATCACTTGATTGCTGACGAAGTTCTCCGACGCAATCAGTTCAATACCTTTCAGTTGACGTTGATGCTCTTTCTCAATGAGCTCAAAAATCGCATTGTCTCTTTCCATTACTTATTTAGTTTTATATGTTTGTAGTTTATCCATTCATTGCAAGCAAGAACTCCTCGTTAGAGTGTGTCTGCACCAGTCTGTCGCGTACCGTATTCATTGCCTCGATAGGATTCATCTCAGCGATGAACTTGCGGATGATCCACATACGGTTCAGGGTCGTCTGATCCTGCAACAGGTCATCACGACGAGTCGACGACTGTACGAGGTTGACAGCAGGATACACACGCTTGTTGGCAAGCATGCGGTCGAGCTGTAACTCAGAGTTACCCGTACCCTTGAACTCCTCGAAGATCACCTCATCCATCTTAGAACCAGTATCCGTCAGTGCTGTGGCGATAATTGTCAGTGAACCGCCGTTCTCGATATTACGGGCGGCACCAAAGAAACGCTTAGGCTTCTGCAGGGCATTGGCATCGACACCACCCGTCAGTACCTTACCGCTGGCT
Organism: uncultured Prevotella sp.; assembly: GCA_905235835.1. Classification (GTDB taxonomy): domain Bacteria; phylum Bacteroidota; class Bacteroidia; order Bacteroidales; family Bacteroidaceae; genus Prevotella. Next base: position 1,795 of record CAJONQ010000013.1, on the reverse strand, counting down.
GGTGCTACGGTATTATAAGCACGTGCCAGACGAGTGATAGAGTCGAGGAAGATGACCACGTCATGTCCACACTCCACCATGCGCTTCGCCTTCTCCAGTACGATACCAGCAATCTTCACATGGCGGTCGGCAGGCTCGTCGAAGGTAGAGGCGATGACCTCTGCATTGACAGTACGTGCCATATCCGTTACCTCCTCAGGACGCTCGTCAATCAGCAGCATCATGATATATGCCTCCGGATGGTTGGCGGCGATAGCGTTGGCGATGTCCTTCATCAGAATAGTCTTACCAGTCTTTGGCTGAGCAACGATGAGGGCACGCTGTCCTTTACCGATCGGCGAGAACAAGTCGACGATGCGGACAGAGGGGTTTGTCGTGGCAGGGTCGCCACAGAGGGTGAATTTCTCCTCAGGGAAGAGTGGGGTGAGATGCTCGAAGCTCACACGGTCACGCACCTCCTGAGGCAGACGACCATTGATGGTCTTCACATCTGTCATGGCAAAGTATTTCTCATTGTCATGAGGAGGGCGAACGGTGCATGCCACCACATCACCGGTCTTCAGTCCATATCTCTTCACCTGTTGTGGACTCACATAGATATCATCGGGTGACGACAGGTAGTTGTAGTCGCTGGAGCGCAGGAACCCATAACCATCCTGCAGCATCTCCAGAACACCATTACCAGAGATCAGGTCGTCGAAATTATATCGCTCTATGGGAGCAACATTACGGGGAGGCACATAAGCATTCATCTCAGGTGCGATAGTAGGTGTGCTCACCTGTGTCATAGGACGGTCAAAGATGTCCAGTGTGGGAATAGCCTCACCATCCTCGATGGGAATGTCTACAACAGTGATGAAGTCGGTACCGTCACCAGGGTCACCCTCCCACACACCATCAGGTGTGGGTGCTGGGCTGATATTCTGTTGCTGTGCCATCTTGTTCTGCAGCTCCTCGATCTTTTCTTGGTCAATGGGCTCCTCGGGTTGCTCCATAGCCTCAGGCACCTCTGCCACCTCTTGGGCAGGAGCCTCAGTCTCCTCTTGTGCCTTGGCGGCAGCCTCACGAGCAGCAATCTCCTCAAGCTCCTTCTTCGACTTCCTGCCACGCTTCTTGGGAGCTGGCTTCTCCTCAGCGGCAGCAGCCTCCGCTTCCTGTTCCTCCTCCTTTTTAGCCTCAGCCTCAGCAGCGTCAGCCTCAGCAAACAGAGAGTCGAGTGACGGCTTCTTCCCCTTCACGGGTTTAGTGGCATTCACGTCAAGGTTCTCACCATCGGCACCATTGACGGTATATACCTTATTATTATCCTTCTTTGTGATTCTGGTGCGCTTACGCTTGGTAGCGCCACCATTAGCGGCAGAATCCTCGGCAGCCTTGTCGAGTATCGCATAGATCACTGTCTCCAGCTCGTCATTCTGCGACACCTTAACACCGAGGTCACTGGCTATCTCCATCAACTGGGGGATATCCATTTGTTCTAATTCATTCTTCGTATACATATACTATAAAGTGTATTCGTTTTCGATAATTATTTGAAAAATAGGATGGGAATGTTTCACGAATGGAAACACCTTGATGAATTGAAGTTCACCCATAGGAGGGCAGAACTTGTAAATTCGACTGCAAAGTTACAAATAATAATCTAAACCACCAAACAATTTAAGAGTTTTTTCCTTTTTAGAATCACCAAGGATAGTTCTAGGGTGTTAAGTTAATCAATATGAGTTAACTTACTTTTTTGAGTACATTCATTCTTTTAATGGAGGGGTTAGGCAACAGGTTGTCAGCCCTCCAT
>CAJONQ010000012.1 GCA_905235835.1 uncultured Prevotella sp. | reverse complement strand
GCGGTCAACAAATAAAAGACAAGAATTCCTTACGCTCTGGTATCTATATCCAGAACGGAAAGAAGTTTATTGTCAAGTAAGATTATATCGCTTATTAAAATTTCGGGCGGAGCAGGGATTTCCTGTCCGCCCGATTATGGTTATTGCTTAGGGGTTATTCAGGCTGTCTTTCCCTGTTCGTACAGTTTTTCTGGCGCAAAACCGATTTCGTTATTCCAGTCTACCGTAAATGGATCTAAACGAAACGACTTGAAATAGTCTAAATCCTGTAACTTACGGCAAATACCCTTTTGCATTAACGGTGTAAAATCAACCAGCAGTACTTCACCTGTACTGAATGTAAGACGAAGTGTATAACCACTTACATATTCTGCAGAAGAAACATAAAGTATTGGATTTGTCATATCTATTTCCTCCTATTATTTTAAAGGTTCTATCTTAACTGGAGCCTCACTATTGGAAAGACGCTCCCAATTTTCCATTAATTCATCCCTATGTAAGTCAAGCCACTCATAAACGAGCCGAAGAGCACGTCTTGGCAATGATCCAGTAACAACACCATCTTTAATTGTTACCTCTGCCTTATAATCATCATACCACACATGAAAATGGGGCGGATTGTGGTCGTCAATATACATATAGATGATGATTCCGTAGAATTTACTTATTTCTGGCATAACTTTAAACTGTTTCTGCTGCAAATGTACAAACTTATCGGGAAAACACCAAACATTTAAGATAAAAACAGAAAATCAGGCGGACAAGGGTTTTGAGCCTGTCCGCCCGATGGTTATTGCTTAGGGGTTATTCTACAACTAATGCGACACTCCAAAGACCTGTGATGTCATTCAGATAGAAATCATATGTACCTGCAGGAACGATAATGTTGTCACCGCCGGGAGTTACATAATACTTATCCTCGCTGATAGCAGCACTCTTATCGCTACCCCAATTGACATCCCAACTATGGTTCGCACGGAACTTCAGTTCTGTGTCTTCGTCAATGGTTGCACGAGCATACCAGTTATGCGGAGCCTTTTCAAGTTGAGTCAACTCAATCTCACCTTCATCAGCCCAACCATTGAAACCACCGATCACGCTGACAGCAGCATATTCTGTAGTAGGCTCGTCGATGGCAGTCCACTCATAGGTCTTAGAACCCATATTGAAGGTGAAAGTATACCAACCGCCTGCTTCATTAGGACCAATAGCACCGCAACCGTCAGCATCGCCACCGAATACGAGATTGCCACTTGCCGCAGTAGAACCGTTCTCTCCACCATAAGCAGCATTCCAGTCGCCAAAGTGATCCTGAGCCCATATCTTCAAATCCCACTGATTCGTCCACTTAGTGGTATAGGTAAACTTGTTTCCGCCTAAGGCATAGAAGAGACAGGTCTTGTCCTCTGTACTCCACCCCTGAGGATTACCGACGATGTAATACTTCGTTTCCTTTGGCTCATAACTAAAGTAGAACTTATTCATATCAAGTGTGACAACCCACTCACCAGCACCACTGATGACAGGAGTCTGGAAACCACCAAAACGGGGATCATCGCCCCATACGAGCAAATTAGGAGAAGAGGAATCACCATTCTCAGCACAGCCTAAGGCAACAGCATCCCAACCGAAGTCACCACCGTCGAAACCAGAGCCTTTGTAGAACTTATACCAGTTGTCACCCTCGTCAGAGGTAATTACCGTTGCCTGATAAACACCAGGTTCAACCTCCGTCATCCAAGTGGGATCATTAGAATTCCAGCCCTGCCACTGACCCAGCATAGCATAACCCTTCGGGTCAATCTCTGGTGTATTAGAATAGGGAGTCAGCGCTGCTGCTGTCTCTGCAGATACAGGAACTGCCTCACCTGACGTAAGGACAGCAGACCACTCAGTAGCCACTGTCAAAGCATGAGGTGTTGCAGAACGGTCAAAGGTTGTAGCCTCAACAAGAGAGTCAAGTTGCGCTGCCTTCACCATAATAGAACCTTTCTCAAAGGTGTAAGGCAGTTCCTCACCATTGATCTTCACTGATTTCAGAGCCACACTTGCAATTTCTTCCTGCTCCGCGGATACTGTAGCAATCTCCACCATCTCAGAAGCATTATCCATCACCACATTAGCCTGACTGCCCGGAACAACAGTAATACCATATGTAACAGCATTCGTGCCTTGAGGATTCGACTGAGGCTCTGCCCAGTCTTTGAAATCCTCGTTACAAGAGGTGAATGCTGCTGTGCAGAGCAACATTCCACCTAATAATATATGTTTCTTCATACGTTTCATTAATTTAAATCATTACTATTCGACAGAACCTGTATTACGGTCGAAGTTAATCTTCAGTGTCTTTCCTGCCCCAACAGTTACAGAATACTCTTCACCGGCATTGGTAGCCCAATCGTTCGGAATATCTATCGTACGCCAATAGAGTTCGCCATTATAGAGTGTAAACTCTGTACGCCACCAATCCTCTCCAGGAACAGAAATATAGGCACGAAGTTCACCACTTCCGGTAAAGTCGCTGAATGTCCAGTCACCATCCTTAGAGGCTGGTGCAGTCATATTAATACCACTCCAACTTGCGTTGTCCACAGCATTACCAATCACACCAGCAATGCCAGGAGCGACAACGAGTTTCACCTGAACCTCACTACCGACAATCTTGGTGACAAATTCAAGCACATACCAGCCTGACTGACTGAATACAATGTTGCCATCACCATCCGTAGAGATGGTAAGACCTTCTACTTGATTGTCAAACTCAGTAATCTTGTCATAGCCGAACCAGTCGTTTGCCTTATAGCCCCATTTGAAGCCATCCGCACCATTATAGACCATAGTATAGAAGCGACCCTCTCTACCATAGACAGGAGCCAGAGGTTTCCATGTGGTCCATGCATCAGCAATAGAGTTACCACATACAAAGATTGCAGTAGGCAGTGTTACGTCAGAAGGTGTGTCGTAACTCAACACGTTCAGTGTGATGACATTCGAGAACACCTCACCATAGTGTTCACCTGTATCTGCGAGATAAGCACGTAAGCGAACATAAAGAGGCATTTCACCTTCGGGGTCAGCATCCTCGTGAGCGGCACGATACATATCAAGGATAGCTGCATTCAACTCGGTGGCAGGAATATTAATCTTTGTTGAGGTATAGGTAGTAGAAAGTTCGTGCCAACCTTCCTCATTAGTATCATCAAGTGAAACTTGCACCGCATAGGTTACCGCTGCGGGCCATCCACCATAATAAGGCTGAGTCGTCGTCAGATTGACAGTGTTCGCACCAGGAAGATCATAGACATTGTTTACCGCAAACTCCGGTTTGTTAAGTTCGAAGTTAGCAGGAAAGGACAGTGTGGGATTACTGTCATTGTCATCCTTACAAGAAGTCAAGAATGGCAAGCAGGCGATCACTGCGAAAAGCAGACTTTTATATATCTTTTTCATCTTTGTTATCTATTAGAAGTTTCAAAAGTCAATTCATTAATAACCAGGATTCTGTACCAAGTTAGGATTGTTAATCAAGTCATTGACTGGCAAAGGATAGATGTAGCGATAAGCAGGAACATCATAGTTGCCAAAGCGAACCTGATCCATACGATTACGACCCTCAAACCAGAACTCTTTTACCCACTCGTCCTGAATATCCTTCAGGGTGTAAGAGGTATGAGTGGTAGCATTTGCACGCTTGTGCAACTCATTAATCTTGTTTGCAGCATCAGTAGTGTTACCATTCAGACGAGTCTCAGCCTCTGCATAGGTCAGGTAAGCCTCCGCGATACGCATCAGTGGCAGGTCTGTATCTACCTTGGCTACAGCACTGGCAGTCTTGCCGTCAGAACGTACATTACGGAACTTCACACAACCATAACCGTTTGTCTCGTCAGAGCGATCTGTGATATTACGAGTATAGCCTGACGTGTAGAACAACGCACGATCGTCACCAGCAGCACTTGTGATATCAGTAACTGCTGTTGTGGTGGCAGGAGCATCTACACCCTTACCAAAGAACACGTCAACCACCTGTCCTGTGATAGCCATACACTTACCCCATGAAACATCTGTTCCAGAATAAACATCAATATCCATATTACTTGCGTCACGCTTTGCATAACTTGCCAACACTAAGAAATTCATAGAACCATGACTCTGTGTCAGTATTCCATCATGGAGAACTGGGAAAATCGCCTCATACTGAGCACCGTTAGTGTCATTATCAGCAAGGAACAACATCTGATAAGCGGAGAAGCCACCTGTAGAAGTTGTATTCAGATGATAATATCCATTGTTAATGACTTTCTCAGCATAAGTCTTGGCATCTTGCCAACGCTCTGTTCCTGTATAAACCCCTGCATTCAGATACAGACGAGACAACAACAGCCATGCGGCGACTTCATCAACTCGACCATAGTCATTTGTTCCTGCAGCGGCAAGGTCGTCTTCGATATCTAACAACTCACTCTCAATATACTTAAAGTATTCTGCACGAGTATAACGTATACCAGGCTCCAGGCTGACGTGCTCGATGAAAGCCGCATTAGCATAGAAGTCCATGACATAATAATAAAGAAGAGCACGGATAAAACGAACCTCAGCACGTTTTTGCTGAATTTCAGCTGTTCCATCATCGGCAACCTCGTCAAGATAGTAGTTACAGAGTGTGATAGAGAAGAAGAGACGATAGTAAAGACCTACTGAGCTTGCATTATCAGCACCCCATGTCTTATTGAGAAGTTCAGGAAGACCTGTGTCGTCCCACTGCCAACTTGCCTCACCGGAAGGGAACTCGTTCATTTCCCAACTCTTACGATACAAGTCAGAGCGTCCCTCGTCAAGGTCTGCAATATCCTTGTTGCCATCAGGTCCTTGTTGACCTGTCAGCACAAAACTAGAGTAAATTTTGTTCAGCAGCGCGTCAGCATCAAGTGTACTAGTCTGCTTAGGATTGATGTTATCTACATCCAAATCCTTGGTGCATGATACAAATCCCATTGACAATGCCAAGACAACGGCAGGAATCAATGATTTAATATTGTTCAATTTCATAATCTTTTCCTTGTTTTAGGTTTAGAAATTCAGACTCAGACCAAGGATGCCAACAAATGGACGTGGATAGATGTTACCATCATAGCCACCATCGATTTCAGGATCAAGACCCTTGTAATCTGTAATTGTAAATACATTCTGAGCCGTAGCATAGACACGTCCGCTTGCCTTTAAGCCAAACAGGTTGTCGAAAGAGTAGCCTATAGTAATGTTATCACACTTCAGGAAAGAAGCATTCTGAATGTAGTAGTCACTCAAAGCACCACGAATCTCAGCAGTCTGCCAGTTCTTAGGTCTTGCGATATCAATGATATTATGCCATGCATTGCCAATGAACACTTGGTTCAGGGAGAGGTTTGAGTTTCCTGCCTCAACACCGTTATACACATAATTATTGATACTGGCACGCAGAGAGAATCCGAAGTCCCACTTCTTCCACATCAACTTAGAGGTGAAGCCCATCGTTACGTCTGGTGTACTCTTCTTATAATAGTAACGGTCGTCTGTGTTAACGATTCCGTCTCCATTACGGTCTACAAACTGACCATCAATAGGCTGACCATTGAAGTCATATACCTGCTGATATACATAAAATGCCTCCACAGCATTACCTACATGCCAAGCCTTGATTCCATCCGAGCCAGAGTCACCGATGGCAAGACCACCATGGAGAATCTTATAGTCATCACCAGAACTTGCGACCAGCTCATCAATCTTGTTCTTATTCCAAGTGAGGTTGTAACCAACAGTCCAGTTCCAGTCTTTAGTCTGGATGGCACGCCAGTTGGCAGCGAACTCGAAACCGGTATTATGCAGTGAGCCGATATTGCTGGTTACCTTGTTAGAGAAGTTCGTACCTACAGGAACGACAACCGTATTGATCAAGTCCTTCGTCTTACGATGATAGAAATCCAAATTAAAGGTTAAACGGTCTTTCATAAATCCGAAGTCCAGACCAGCATTCCATGTCGTTGTCTTTTCCCAAGTCAGATTAGGATTATAAGCATCTGGACGATAGGTGCGACCATCACCAAACAGCATATAGTAAGCACCCTGTGAGTTAGGAGTATAGGTAGCGATATAGGTAAAGTCACCAATACCCTCCTGCTGACCAGTAATACCCCATCCGAGACGGAGTTTGAAGTCTGACAACCAGTTGGCATTCTTCAGGAACGGCTCCTCATTGATTTTCCATGCAAGAGCGAGAGACGGGAACACGCCCCAGCGCTTATCCTTATGGAAACGAGAAGAACCGTCGTCACGCAGAGTGAAGGTCAACATATAACGGTCCAACAAAGAGTAGTTGAAACGACCGAAGAAGGATACCAGATAGTTCTCACTCTTGTAGAGAGTATTTTCTGTGGGCTGAAACATGGTACCTGCCAAAGCATTGCCTTCATCATCAACTTTCGTGGAAGTAGAAGGATAATATCCAGTGTAGAAATAGTCGGTCTTGATATGGAAGTGCTGCCACTCGTAACCAGCCATGACATCAAAATGATGAATCTCAGCGACATCCTTCATATACTGGGCATAGAGGCTCAAAGAGAGGTTATAACTATCCTGTTTATTCCAGCCATAGTTTCCATAATAATAAGTACCAGATGCATAAGAATAAGGTGTTTGGTTGACATTACTCTTACCAGAAGTAATGTCCATACCGGCATTCAAATGGATATGCATATCCTCAAAGCCATGAATCTTATAGTCTGCCTCAATATTACCAATCAAAGCCTTTGACTTACCTTTATTAGAATAATTATTCAACGCAGCAACAGGGTTACCTGTCGCATAGGTATTGATGTTCTTGTTCCATGCGGTATCGCCCCAATCTGCGGTACTACCCCATTGCCAATAACCACCAAAGCCATTATCTTTGTTAGTATCATAGACTGGTTTTGTAGGATCCATAAAGATAGCACTGCCGATTGCTGTGCCTGCATTGGCATAAGTGGTCTTTGAATACATTCCCTTGGCATTGAAATTGACATTCAAATGGTCATTCAGGAAAGAAGGAGACAGATTGACACTTGCAGTATAACGCTGGTAGTTGCTCGTCTTCACGATACCATTCTGGTTAGTATAACCTAAACTGACACGATAAGGCATGTTCTTAATACCACCAGAAACTGTGATGTTATGGTCAGTAGAAACGGCTGTACGATAAATCTCATCCTGCCAGTCTGTGTTGGCAAACAGGTGATTGCCGTCTGCATCAAAGTAACCCAGATTAGCATAATAGTCACTTGCCAGATACTCATCTTCCGTCAAGCCCTTCTCCGTCATCACGCGATCCTTAATATATGCCTGATAAGCAGAAGAGTTCATCACGTCCATCTTTTTCTTGACAGCACTAACAGAAACATTACCATTATAGGAGATACGTGGCTTTGAATTCTTCTGACCCTTCTTTGTGGTGATGATAATCACACCATTAGATGCACGGCTACCATAAATAGCAGTAGCAGAGGCATCTTTCAATACGGTAAATGATTCGATATCATTAGGGTTCACCAATGACAATGGGTTAGAGGCACCTTGCATACCATAACTATCCATTGCAAGACCGTCAATCACAATAAGAGGATTGTTTGATGCGTTCAGTGAAGATCCGCCACGAATACGGATGGTAGCACCTGCGCCTGGCTCACCACCGCTATTAGTGATATTCACACCTGCAATCTTACCTTGTAACATGTCCTGCGCAGAAGTCTGCAGTCCATGGTTCATCTCATCAGGCTTGATAGCTGTCACTGAACCTGTCAGGTCGTTCTTTTTAGCACGACCGTAACCGATGACCACCACATTGTCAAGTACTGCGGCATCCTCCTGAAGAGTGATGTCGAGATTAGCGGCTGCCTTCACGGTCTGGGTCTGATAACCCACATACGACACGCTAATGTCGGCACCCTGATTAGCCTTCAAGACGAAGTTACCGTCGAAGTCGGACACAGTAGCGGTCTGAGTACCTACCACACGCACCGTCGCACCGATAATCGGTTCGCCCTGAGCATCTTTAACATGACCTTTGACATCCATCTGCGCAAAGGCTCCTACCGAAAGAAAGAGTCCTAACAAAAGGACAAACATCCTTAACGGAGTTTTAATGTTTACCTGCTTCATCATTTCTTTTTTAGAGTTAGTAATATAATTTTAGTTCACTTCTTCAAGACTTTTTGATTTAAATCAAGTGCAAAGATAAGGTTTGTTCTCATTCGTTAATACTTTTTTTGAGTTAAAAGCGTTATTAAGAATGTGCAAACGTTTGCATTGGCAATTACTTATAAATAATAAGGTTGGCATGCCACAAAAAGAACTTTTCAATAACTTTGCAATCACAATAACTAAAAACCGAAATGGAAGAGCGTACAACTTTGACGATGAAGGACATTGCCCGTGAATTTGGTATCAGCGTGGCAACGGTCTCACGCGCCCTGAAGGATTCTCCCCGTATCTCTGCGGAACGTCGTGCCGCCATCCAACAGTATGCCCATGAGCACAACTTCACGCCGAATTTCATTGCCGAGTCACTGCGCCACTCCAAAGTGAAGCCCATGAAGTTGATCGGGGTCATCATCCCGGAGTTTACCCATTTCTATTTCTCCTCTGTCCTCTCAGGTATTGAGGAGGAGGCTTCCGCAAGAGGTTATCGTATCATGGTGGCGCAAAGCAATGAGCAATATGAGCGGGAAGTGAAGATATGCCGGTCGTTCTATGAGAACAAGGTATGTGGCATTATCGTCTCTCAGGCGAAGGACACCCACCAATACGACCACTTCCAGCAACTTATCAACGCAGGAGTCCCCTTGGTATTCTACGACCGTATCTGCACGGGAGTCAATGCCAGCCGTGTGGTAGTAGATGATTATATGGGAGCCTTTAATGCGGTTACTCATCTGATAGAGACAGGATGCACCAGAATAGCGTTCTATGGCTCCTCCATGACCATGGAGATTTCCAAGAACCGTTTTAACGGCTATAAGGATGCCCTTCTGAAACACGGTATCCAACCTGACCCAGCCTTGATTTGTAATTGCGACAACAGGACTGATGCCGAGGCAATCACACCGGGGATACTATCGAAAGACCCCCCCAATGGTTTTTTTGCCGTCAACGACGATACGGCAATAGGTATTCTCTATACGGCAAAGCGCATGGGCTTCAAAGTGCCCGACGACATCTCCATCTGTGGTTTTACCAACGGACAACGTGCTGTTGCCTGCGACCCTATGCTGACCACTGTGGAGCAACGAGGCGTAAAGGTAGGAGAAGAGGCTGCCGATATCCTGATAGGACATGTGGAGAGAACAATCCCCCGTGACAAGATGGAGCGAAGAATCGTAAGAACCCGTCTGATTATCAGGGGGACTACCAGATAGGGTATAGTTCCTATGGACACTATAGGAACTATAGTTACTATAGTATAAATAGAATATAACCAACAAAAAAGAGATATGAAACAGAAACCGAATTTACCCTTTTGGGGATTATGGAACCTTAGTTTTGGCTTCTTTGGCGTACAAATAGCGTATGCCTTGCAAAGTGCGAACATTTCCCGCATCTTCGCTACCTTGGGTGCTGATCCCCATAATCTGAGTTATTTCTGGATACTCCCTCCACTGATGGGTATCCTGGTACAACCGATTGTCGGAACACTGAGTGACAAGACATGGACACGCTTCGGACGTCGCATACCTTATTTATTTATAGGAGCGACCGTTGCCGTACTGGTGATGTGCCTGTTGCCTAATGCAGGCTCATTAGGACTTGCCGTCAGTGCCGCCATGATGTTCGGGCTCATCGCCCTGATGTTCCTTGACACCAGCATCAATATGGCTATGCAGCCATTCAAGATGATGGTTGGTGATATGGTCAACGAGGAGCAGAAGGCAAAAGCCTACAGCATCCAGTCGTTCCTATGCAATGCCGGCAGTGTTGTCGGTTTCCTTTTTCCTTTCTTCTTCACCTATATCGGTATTAAGAATGTCGCAGAGAAAGGGATAGTACCCGACAGTGTCATCTGGTCTTTCTACGTCGGTGCCGCCATCTTGATACTCTGTGTCATCTATACCACTTTGAAAGTCAAAGAGTGGAACCCACAGGAATATGCGGAATATAATGCTGTGGCAGAAAATACAGAAGAAAAAGAGGACTCCGCCAACTGGCTGACACTGCTGCGTAAAGCACCTTCCACTTTCTGGAAAGTCGGACTCGTCCAGTTCTTCTGCTGGGCAGCCTTCCTTTATATGTGGAACTACTCAACGGGGGCTATCGCCGAGACGGTATGGAACAATACTGACCCTGCCAGCGAAGGCTTCCAGGCTGCCGGCAACTGGGTCGGCGTTCTCTTTGCCGTGCAGGCTATCGGCTCTGTTATCTGGGCCGCTATCCTGCCTCAGTTCAAGAACACAAAATTTGCCTATGCCGTCAGCCTCATCATCGGCGGTATCGGCTTTGCCATCATTCCCTTCATTCACGACCAGTATATGCAGTTTATCCCCTTCCTGCTGATTGGTTGTGCCTGGGCGGCAATGCTTGCCATGCCATTTACCTTTGTCACTAATGCCCTGCAGGGCTATGGTCACATGGGTGCCTATCTCGGACTATTCAACGGTACTATTTGTATTCCCCAGATTATCGCGGCACTCTGCGGAGGTCTTGTCCTCTCACTCGTAGGCAGTCATCAGTCCACCATGATGATCGTCGCTGGATGCCTGTTGGTTATGGGTGCTGCCTGTGTGACTGTCATCCGGCAGAAGTAAAAAGATGCAACCGTTTGCACAACAATCAATAAAAACAACTAAAATACAGACGATATGAAACTATTATTCAATGTAGAATATCAGACCACTTTCGGAGAGAACCTGATGCTCAATATCTTCTCGGAAGAGAATAGGAACAAAGTGACACAATACAAGATGACGACCCTTGACGGGCTCCATTGGTTCTATGAGTTGACAAAGGCTGAGAAGGCAGGGACTCATTTGAACTACTACTATAGTGTTTACCGTGGTGACGAGGAGGCTCGTCACGAATGGCTGATGGAGCCACACCGCTTGGAGATTGTCGCCCCGAAGGCTAACCGCTATACGATATATGACCATTGGATTGACATCCCTGAGGATTCCTATATGTACTCCTCCGCCTTTACGGATTGTATTGCGGTCCATCAATGTGAGAAGAGCAAGGAGGCTCCCTACAGCAAGACTATCAGACTGAAAGTTCGTGCCCCACAACTTCGCGACAACGAGCGACTCGCCCTCCTGGGTAGTGGCGAGGCATTAGGCAACTGGGAGGCAAAACGTGCCTTGGAAATGACAGAACACGAGAGCCACGAATGGGTCATTAGTATGGATGCCAGTGAACTATCCGACACCATCGAGTTCAAGTTTGTGGTGCTGGACGAAGAGGAGGATGTCACACCACTTTGGGAGAACGGCACCAACCGAACGGTAGCATTACCACAGATGAAAAATGGCGAGGTAGTTGTCTATGAACTGTCGCAGGCATATTTCCCCATTTATCCATGGAAGGGAGCCGGTACGGTGATTCCTGTCTTCTCCCTTCGTAGTGAGGGAAGTTTCGGCGTGGGCGACTTCGGAGACTTGAAACTGATGATTGACTGGGCAGACAAAACTAATCAGCGCATCATTCAGGTACTACCCATCAACGACACCAATATGACTTATACGTGGCAGGATAGTTATCCTTATAACAGTATCAGCATCTATGCCCTGCATCCGCAATACACCGACTTCCGCCAACTCCCTGAGATAAAAGACCCACAGAAGAAGGCACAATTCGAGCAGTTGCGCCAGGAACTGAATGCCCTGTCCCAGATTGACTACGAACGGATGTTCAAGGCTAAGTTGGACTATCTGCATACGTTGTTTGAGCAGGAATGGGCTACCGTCAAGCGTCGTGCCTCCTATAAGGAGTTCTTCGAGCAGAACAAGGAATGGCTGGTTCCTTATGCCGCTTTCTGCTACTATCGTGACAAATACGGTACGGCAGTATTCTCGGAGTGGCCCAAGGGAGCAACGGTAAAGGCATTGAAAAAGACCGACAAGGAGGTGGAGTTCTGGTATTTCGTTCAATACAACCTCGACCAGCAGATGCATGCTGCCCATGAGTATGCCAGAGCCCATCATGTCATCCTGAAAGGTGACATCCCCATCGGTATCAGCCGTGATGGTGTGGAGGCATGGGTAGAGCCCAAATACTTCAACCTCAACGGACAGGCTGGCGCACCACCCGATCCGTTCTCCGCTGACGGTCAGAACTGGGGATTCCCCACCTATAACTGGGACGAGATGCTGAAAGACGGTTGTGCATGGTGGGTACGCCGCTTCCGTAAGATGGCACAGTATTTTGACGCCTACCGTATCGACCACGTCTTAGGCTTCTTCCGCATCTGGGAGATTCCCGTACCCGAGAAGTCAGGACTGATGGGACAGTTTGCCCCTGCCCTCGGACTCAGCAAGGAGGAGATTGCCGCCTATGGTGTTCCCTTCCGTGACAACCTCTTCTTAGTCGACCACAAGCGTGACGACCGCTGGCATCCCCGTATCGCCGTCCAGTATCAGCAAGGTTATGCGGAACTGAACGATACGGAGAAATACAATTTCAACCGTCTGTATAACGACTATTTCTATCGCCGCAACAACCAGTTCTGGTATCAGGAGGCGATGAAGAAACTACCCCGTCTGACACTGGCTACCCATATGCTGGTATGTGCCGAGGACTTGGGTATGGTTCCTGACTGTGTGCCCTGGGTGATGAATGAGTTGCGCATCCTCTCGCTGGAGATCCAGTCGATGCCGAAGGACGACAAGGTACGCTTCGGACACTTGTCACGCAACCCGTACCGCTCTGTATGCACCATCTCCACCCACGACATGTCGACCCTTCGTCAGTGGTGGGACGAGGACGAGGGGCGCACACAAGACTATTTTAACTCTATGCTCTATCGTGGCGGTGCGGCACCCCATCCACTGCCCGGCTGGCTTGCCAAGGAGATTGTGAGCCGTCATCTGACCTCTCCCTCCATGCTCTGTCTGCTGTCCTTCCAAGACTGGTTGTCAATAGACGAGAAACTGCGTCTGCCCGACCAGGACGCAGAGCGTATCAACATCCCTGCTAACCCACGCCACTACTGGCGTTATCGGATGCATATCAGCATAGAGGATTTATTGAAAGCAGACGATTTCAACGAGACCATCAGGACGTTAATCACACAAAGCGGAAGAAAATAACATGAGACGCATTAACTTCCTCTTAACACTATTCCTGTTGCCCTTGACGGCTCTTGCCACCGAGGTGAAATCGCCCAATGGCAATATCGTATTGACTTTCCATGTCGACAAGGGAGTCCCTACCTATGGTATGACTTATAAAGGCAAAGATGTCATCAAACCAAGCAGACTGGGATTGGAACTTGCCAAGGATAAGCATGCCTCTAAAGGAATGGGGGAGACAGACCTGATGGACCATTTCTCCATTAAAGAGGAGACTACCACTTCTTTCGACGAGACATGGCAACCCGTATGGGGAGAGACAAGGGATATCCGTAACCATTATCAGGAATATGCGGTGACGCTCGAACAGAAACTGGACATCCCCCATTATCCCAAGAAAGAAAAGACAAAGGGAATGTGGGTGGAACCGCAAACACGTGAGATGATCATCCGTTTCCGAGTCTATGACGACGGTATCGGTTTCCGCTATGAGTTCCCACAACAAAAGGAACTGAACTATTTCCTCATCAAGGAAGAGCATTCTGAGTTCGCTATGGCTGGCGACCACATGGCTTGGTGGTTGCCCGGAGACTATGACACCCAGGAGCAGATAACACAACAGACGCGTCTCTCAGAGATTCGTGGACGAATGAAGAAGGCTGTCAACTGGGGTAACTCCTCTGTTGCCGTCTTCTCACCAACAGGTGTACAGACTTCGTTACAGATGAAATCTGACGATGGTTTGTACATCAATATCCACGAGGCGGCATGTCTTGACTATGCCACCATGCATCTCGAACTGGTAGATGCGGAGACCAAAGCGCTGACAACACAACTGGGCGGTAGTAGTAATGCCTATACCCCTAATCCCAAGCCGTCACCCTACGAACTACCAGCACCCTTTACGTTCGTCAGTCACCTGACTCCTGATGCCACAGGACTGAAAGGTTGTATGCAGACTCCCTGTAATACTCCTTGGCGTACGGTAATGGTCAGTGATGATGCCCGTGACATGCTGTCAAGCAATCTGATCCTGAACCTCAACGAGCCTTGTAAGATAGAGGATACCAGTTGGATTCATCCCACGAAATATTGTGGTGTATGGTGGGAGATGATTGTGGGTAAGTCGAGTTGGCATTACACCAACGATTTCCCAAGTATCCATCTTGACCAGATAGACTGGCAGCGTGTAAAGCCCAATGGACGACATGCCGCCAACAATGAGAAAGTGAAGCGCTATATCGACTTTGCGGCGAAGAACGGGCTCGACCAGGTATTGGTAGAAGGTTGGAATGTCGGCTGGGAAGACTGGGCGAATATGTGGAAACGGGACGTGTTTGATTTCGTGACACCCTACCCCGACTTCGATATCAAGATGCTCAATGAGTACGCTCACTCCAAGGGGGTGAAGATTCTGATGCATCATGAGACCAGCAGTTCCACACAGAACTACGAGCGACATATCAAGGAGGCGTATGAGTTAATGAACAAGTACGGCTACGATGCTGTAAAGACGGGTTACGTGGGTGATATCATCCCTCGTGGTGACCACCACTACTCTCAGTCGATGAACAACCATTACCTGTATGTCATCAAAGAGGCGGCAAAACACCACATCATGGTCAACTCACATGAGGCGACACGTCCCACAGGACTCTGCCGCACCTATCCCAACCTGGTAGGTGGCGAGAGTGCACGAGGCACAGAATACGAGGCTTTCAGCGGTAACAATCCCGATCACACTTGTATCCTGCCTTTCACCCGTCTGCAAGGTGGTCCGATGGACTATACCCCTGGTATCTTTGAGACGAAGTTAAGCACATGGAGCAACAACACCTCATGGGCACGTATCACTATCGCAGGCTCATTGGCACTCTATCTGACGATGTACAGTCCATTACAGATGGCAGCAGACCTGCCTGAGCATTACGAGAAATACGACGATGCCTTCCAGTTTATCCGTGATGTCGCCTGCGACTGGGACGACTCGAAATATTTAGAGGCAGAACCTGCCGACTATATCACGGTGGCACGTAAGGCAAAAGGCACTGACAACTGGTTTATCGGCGGCAAGTGTGACGAGAACGGTCACAAGAGCACCATCAAACTCGACTTCCTCGATAAAGGTAAGAAGTACAACTGTACCATCTATGCTGATGCCAAGGATGCGCACTATGAGAAGAACCCCAAGGCTTACGTCATCACCAAGAAGGTGGTAAAGGCGGGTGACACCCTGAAACTGACGGAGGCTCCTGGTGGTGGTTTTGCAATTTCACTGATAGCACTATGAGAAAAGGTTTATTGATAGGAATGGCCGTGCTAATGACTGCTTGTAAGCCAACACAAGAGGCGTTTCACTTCGACGAGGTGACTTACTCGCCCCAAGAGACGGTCTTTAAGTTGTTTGCACCAGCTGATGCCAACTGTCTGGTGGTCGTCGGCAACGACAGTATTGGGATGACACTACAAGCCGACAGCATCTGGACGGCAACACTGAAAGGCGACCTGAAAGGGAAGACCTATCAGTTTGTCGTCAACGGACAGGCGTCTCCTGGTGTGTTCGCCAAGGCGGTAACGGTGAATGGTGAGAAAGGTGTTATCCTGGACATGCGTGATACCGACCCCAAGGGATGGGCTGACGACCGTCATGTGCTGCGTCCTTTCCAAGACTATATCGTCTATGAGATGCACCATCGTGACTTCTCGGTAGCACGTCCGGAGGCAAAGCATCCCGGAAAGTTCCTTGCCCTGACTGAGCCATGGGCTATCCAGCACTTGAAGGACCTCGGCATCAATGCCGTTCATATCCTGCCCAGTTACGACTACGGCTCTGTGGACGAGACCCGTCTGAACGAGCCACAGTATAACTGGGGCTACGACCCTGTCAACTATAACGTTCCTGAGGGCGGTTATTCCACCGACCCCTACGACCCTGTCTGCCGCATCCGTGAGTTCAAGCAGATGGTGCAGGCACTCCATCAGGCTGGTATCTCCGTAATTCTCGATGTGGTCTATAACCACACCTACGATATCGAGCACTCTAATTTCCAAAAGACCTACCCCGACTACTATTATCGTAAGACCAAGGACAGAGCCTACTCCAACGGCTCCGGCTGTGGCAACGAGACGGCCTCCGACCAGCCTATGATGCGGAAGTTCATGATGGAGAGTGTGAGATACTGGTATGACGAATACCATGTTGACGGTTTCCGCTTCGACCTGATGGGTGTCCATGATATCAAGACGATGAACGCCATCCGTCAACTGATGGACGGCATCGACCCCCATATCCTTATCTATGGTGAGGGATGGAGCGCAGGAGCCTGTGCCTTGCCTAACGAGCAACTGGGTATGAAGGCGAATATCCAGCAGATGCCTCATATCACCGCTTTCTCTGACGAGATACGTGATGCCCTGCGTGGTCCTTTCAGCGACGACACCAAAGGTGGTTTCCTCGTAGGTGCTCCCGATTGTGAGGAGAGTCTGAAATTCGGCATTGCCGGAGCGATCGAGCACCCGCAAGTCGACATGACGAAGGTTAATTACTCGACTGCGCCCTGGGCTGCCGAGCCTACCCAGATGATGAGTTATGTGAGTTGTCATGATGATATGTGTCTGGTAGACCGTCTGAAAACCAGTAAACCGGGTATGACGATGGACGAGCTGATCCGTCTCGACCTCCTTGCGCAGACCGCCGTCTTCACCTCACAAGGTATTCCTTTCATGCTGAGTGGTGAGGAGATGCTACGTGACAAGAAGGGTGTCCATAACTCCTTCGAGTCACCCGACAGTATCAACCGTCTGGAATGGTCAAACCTCCAACGCTACCCACAGGTTATGGACTATTATAAACGGCTCATCGCTTTGCGTCAGCACCATCCAGCCTTCCGCTTGGGCAGTGCCGACCTCGTCCGTCAGCACCTGGAGTTCTTAAAGGCTCCCCAACAGGTGGTCGCCTTCCGGCTAAAAGACCTAAAGGGCATAGACGACTGGCAAGAGATCATCGTCATCCTGAACGCCTCAACGAAACCACAACGTGTCACAATTCCCAAGGGCACCTACACCATCGTCTGCGAGGACGGACGTATCGATGAGCAAGGACTGGGTACCCTACAAGACACGGTGGCTATCGTCCAACCACGATCCGCACTGATGATACATCACTAAAATACCTATATATATGAAACGGACAATACTATTAGGACTTCTAACATTGCAATTACTAAGTATGAACGCCGCAGTGAAAATAGACAGGATAGACCCCACCGACTGGTATGTGGGGATGAAGAACCCACAACTGCAGTTGATGGTGTATGGTAAAGGGATTGCCGCTGCCAAGGAGGTGACGACCGACTATCCCGGTGTGCGTATCGACAGTGTGGTACGTCTTGACTCTCCCAACTACCTGCTGGTATATCTGAACCTCCAGGGAGCACAGCCAGGAACGATGACACTGAAGTTTGACAAGCAGAAAGTGGACTACACCCTCAAGGCACGGGAGATGAAAGGCAGTCAGCGCAAGGGTTTCACCAATGCCGACGTGCTCTATATGCTGATGCCCGATCGTTTTGCGCAGGGTGCCGGACATAACCCGCAGGTAAAGGGTATGCGCACTTATAAGGAGGACCGCAGTCAGCCGTCCTTGCGACACGGGGGCGACCTGAACGGTATCCGTGAGCACTTGGACTATTTCTGTGAACTTGGGGTCACGGCATTGTGGTTGACTCCCGTCCTGGAGAACGACTCCCCGGACTCGAAGAATGGTTTCTCCACCTACCATGGCTATGCCACCACCGACTATTACAAGGTAGACCCCCGTTTCGGAAGCAACGAGGACTACCGCCGCCTATGCGACGAGGCTCATGCCAAGGGACTGAAGGTGGTGATGGACATGATCTTCAACCACTCGGGCTTCGAGCATCCCTGGACGAAGGACATGCCGTCGAAAGACTGGCTGAACACTCCTGAGTGGCTGGAAGACGAGCAGCAGAGCAAGTACCTGCAGACCAGTTATAAGCTGACACCCGTCAAAGACCCTTACGCCTCCAAGATAGACCTGAAAGAGACGACGGAAGGGTGGTTTGTGCCTACCATGCCCGACCTCAACCAGCATAACCCGCACCTGATGCGCTATCTTATCCAGAACAGTATCTGGTGGATAGAGACCGTGGGCATCGACGGCATCCGTATGGACACCTATCCCTATGCTTATGCCGATGCCATGGCGCAGTGGATGAAAGAGCTTGACGAGGAATATCCAAACTTCAACACCGTCGGGGAGACATGGGTCACTGAGCCAGCCTATACCGCGGCATGGCAGAAAGACAGTAAACTGTCGAAAGAGAACAGTTATCTGAAGACCGTCATGGACTTCTCGTTCTTCGACAAACTCAACCAAGCGAAGCATGAGGAGACAGATGCTTGGTGGAACGGACTGAACCGTATCTACGGCTCCTTTGTCTACGACTATCTCTATCCCAACCCCTCGTCCGTCATGGCATTTATCGACAACCATGATACCGACCGTTTCTTGGGGAACGGACGAGACACCCTTTCCCTCAAACAGGCACTCGCCTTGTTATTGACCGTCAACCGCATCCCACAGATTTACTATGGTACCGAGATTCTGATGAACGGTACCAAGGAGGTGACAGACGGTAACGTTCGCAAGGACTTCCCGGGCGGTTTCCCGGGTGATCAGCATAACGCCTTCACGAAAGAGGGACGCACCAAGGCTGAGCAGGACATGTTCCGATGGACCAGCCGACTGCTGCACTGGCGAAAAGGAAACGAGGTGATTATCAAGGGGACGATGACCCAGTTCATCCCCTATGAGGGTATCTATGTCATTGCCCGCCAATATCAGGGTAGGACAGCACTCACCATTCTTAATGGCACCAGCAAGTCTGCCACGATGGAAGTCAAGCGCTATGCTGAGGTGATTGGTGACACTAAACGGGCGAAAGATATCCTCACAGAACGGTATTACGACCTATCGAAAGACTTACAGTTACGTCCCCGTCAATCGTTGATTTTAGAATTTTAAGTATTAATCAAACTTAAAACGTATGATAAAAAGGTAGCAGTTCAAAAAAAATTGCTACCTTTGCATTTAATAACACTTTACTTAAAAATAAAACTATTATGGCAAATCTATTTTCATTAGAGGGTAAGAACGCATGGATTACCGGCGCATCTTACGGAATCGGTTTCAACATCGCCAAAGCTTTTGTTGCAGCAGGCATCAAGAACATCATTTTCAACGACATCAACGAAGCAGCCTTGGAGCGTGGTCTTGCCAACTACAAGGAAGCTGGTATTGAGAATGTGAAGGGTTATGTTTGCGATGTCACCAAGGAAGACGACGTGAAGGCACTCGTCGAGAAGATTCACGCAGAGGTAGGACAGATTGACATCCTCGTGAACAATGCAGGTATCATCAAGCGTATCCCGATGCACGAGATGAAGCGTGCCGAGTTCCAGCAGGTCATCGATATCGACCTCGTTGGTCCATTCATCGTCAGCTCTGCCGTCCTCCCCGAGATGATGGAGCGTCGTGAGGGTAAGATCATTAATATCTGCTCGATGATGTCAGAGTTAGGTCGTGAAACCGTCAGTGCCTATGCCGCTGCTAAGGGTGGTCTGAAGATGCTGACCCGTAATATCTGCTCTGAGTATGGTGAGTATAATATCCAGTGTAACGGTATCGGTCCAGGTTACATCGCTACCCCACAGACCGCACCTCTCCGTGAGCGTCAACCAGACGGCAGCCGTCATCCGTTCGACTCCTTTATCTGTGCGAAGACACCGGCAGGTCGTTGGCTCGACCCCTCTGAGCTTGGTGGCCCCGCAGTATTCCTTGCCTCCCATGCTTCTGATGCCGTCAACGGTCACGTATTGTATGTGGATGGTGGTATTCTCGCCTATATCGGCAAACAACCGAAATAACTTCCGCAAACCAAAACAAAGAGAGGCTCCTTTCCGGGAGCCTCTCTTATTTCATTTTTCTTGACAAAAATTACATATTCACAACCTTTGCAAGCTCTGCGCCAGCCTTGAACTTAGCAACCTTCTTGGCAGCAATCTTAATCTTCTGCTTGGTAGCAGGGTTGATACCCTCACGAGCAGGTTTCTTAGCAACTGCGAAAGTACCGAAACCAACGAGCTGAACCTTGTCACCCTTCTTCAGAGCAGCGGTGATAGCCTCGATAGTAGCGTCCAATGCTTTCTTAGAATCAGCCTTAGTCAGTTTTGCAGAGGCTGCGATCTTCTCAATTAATTCTGTCTTGTTCATAATGTTGTTTGTTTAAAAGATTAAATATTAATAGTTTAAAACGGTTTTCGTACTCGAATTCTTTGCAAATATAGAAGAAAGAATTAAAAAAACAAACAAAAATGGCAAAAAAATAAGATTTTTATTGAAAAAAAGTCGTTATACCCCTCTTTTTATGCCTAAAAACAGATATTTTTCGTAATTTTGCACACAGAATAAGGAAATGAAGCATACAAACCAAAGTTGATACATTCATTGAAAAAAGGCTATAAGAGATGAATAATATACCCGCAATGACCAAGAATCTACTCATCGTCAATTTTCTGGCGTTCGTAGCTACTTGGGTTTTAGAAATGAGAGGCATTGACCTGACGGCGATGTTAGGTCTGCATTTTTTCATGGCGAAGGACTTCCACCTTTACCAGCTGGTCACCTACATGTTCCTGCATGGCGGTTTCACGCATATCTTCTTTAACATGTTCGCCCTCTGGATGTTTGGTGCGGTGATAGAGCGGGTATGGGGACCTAAGAAATTCCTTTTTTATTACATTTCATGCGGTATAGGCGCAGGTATGGTACAGGAGCTGGCGCAGTATATCAACTATATGATGGAGGGGTTGGCAGCCTATGACAATGTCAACCTCGGAGGAACCATCATGGCGACAGCCGACTACCTGAACCTATGGACAACGATTGGAGCATCGGGTGCCGTCTATGCCATCCTCCTTGCCTTCGGTATGATCTTCCCCAACGAGCGGTTATTCATCATCCCGTTCCCCTTCCCTATCAAGGCAAAATGGCTTGTCGTCGGCTATATCGCCATTGAGCTGTTCTCGGCACTGAGCGGTCCTGGTGATGGTGTCGCCCATACCGCCCACCTCGGTGGTATGCTCTTCGGCTTCATCATGATCCGTTATTGGAAGAATCACCCAAGCAACGGCACCGGGTTCGGTCGCAGTCGTGGACAGGAGTTCTTCGACCGTATGAAACAACGGTTTGACGAGCGTCAGCAGCATTCCAACAGCAACCGTCGCCGCTGGGCTGACGAACCCGACGAGCCTGTTCACGAGGAGCCTAAGAAACCCAAGCGTGCCAATCAGGACGAGATAGATGCTATCCTTGACAAGATTCGTAAGAGTGGCTATGACAGTCTGACGAAGGAGGAGAAGAAGAAGTTGTTCGAGCAGAGTCAGCAGTGATCAAGCAGTTAAAGACATTCACCGTCCAGATGCTGGCAGGCGCGAATATCGTCACCATCATCGTGATGACACTCATCGGTTACTCCGACCGTCTGAGTCCTTCCGACCACCCCGTGCTGTCGTGTTTCGGAATGACATTTCCCCTCTTTCTGCTCGTCAACCTTGCCTTCCTGCTCTTCTGGATGCTCTTCAAGTTCCGCATGATTTGGATACCTCTTGCCGGTTTTGCCCTCTCGTACGTACCTATTACTATATATATGCCCCTGAACCTGCGTACGCAGGAGATGCCCGACAGCACCATCAAGGTCATCAGCTATAATGTCTGCGGCTATGGTGGCAATTATAAGTACGAACAGGGCTTTGAGGTGGTCCGTGACTACCTTTTCGAGCAGGATGCCGATATCGTCTGTATCCAGGAGGACAACGACACGTGGCGCCGTTACTGTTTTCAGCATTACCAGAAGAGATATGCGTATAACGACACCCTCATGTTCAACAACGACCTGTATCCCAATGGGGTAGGCATCCATACCCGTTTCCCGATTATCCGTCGGGAGCGCATCCCCTACCGTTCCCTGAACAACGGCAGTGTAGCATGGTATCTGCAGGTAGGCAGTGACACCCTGTTGGTCATCAACAACCATTTCGAGGGGACTCACCTGAACAAGGAGATACGCTCCGCCTATAAGGAGATTCTGAAGGGAGAGATGAAAGGTGACACCGCCCGTCAGGAGTCCAAGAAGCTGCTGGTAACCCTCTCTGAGTCAGCCTCTAAGCGAGCCCCACAGGTGGAAGCCGTCTGCCGTTATATCCAAGAGCACCGCCAATACCCGATCCTGCTGTGTGGCGACTTCAACGACAACCCTATCTCGTACACCCGCTACCGTATCGCCAAGGAGCTGAACGACTGCTATGCTGCCACTGGTCGGGGACTCGGACTGTCCTATAATCAGAAAGGATTTCCCTTCCGTATTGACCATATTTTCTGCTCCGACAAGCTGACCCCCTACCAGTGTCATGTGGATGCGAAAATCGACGCCAGCGACCATTATCCTATCATTTGTTCCTTTAAAATAGGTGGAAATGATTGAAAAAAGTACGAATTTCCTGAATAAATTTCGGTAAGTGAAGAAAAATACGTATATTTGCAGGCTAAAATTGCGAAATGATAAAATTAAATAACATAAACAAGCAATGCAAAACAAAGGAATCGTAAAGTTTATTGCACTCGTTTTGATCCTCGTGTGCTGCTTCTACCTCTCCTTCTCGTTTGTGACACGCTACCACGAGAACAAGGCAGCAGCCATGGGCGAAGAGGCTGGTCAGGAGTACCTCGACTCTATCATGAACGAGAAGGTGTACTGCGGAATCTATTCATTCAAGCAGTGCCGCGAGATGGAGATCGGCCTTGGTCTTGACCTGAAAGGCGGTATGAACGTGATCCTTGAGGTATCGGTGCCCGACGTTGTTGACGTCCTCGCCGACCACAAGACGGATGCTGCCTACAAGAAGTCAATGGAAGAGGCTAAGAAAGAAGAGGAGACCAGTCAGAACGACTTCATCTCCCTGTTTATCAAGTATTGGAAGCAGAACAGCAACGGTCGCCCCTTGGCAGCTGTCTTCGCCACCCAGCAGATGAAGGGTAAGGTGAGCACGAATAGCACGGATGCCGAGGTAGAGCGTGCCCTGCGTGCCGAGGTACAGTCAGCCGTTGACAACTCGTTCAACGTGGTTCGTAACCGTATCGATAAGTTCGGTGTGGTACAGCCTAACATCCAGAAGCTGGAGGGACAGAGCGGTCGTATCATGGTGGAGATGCCTGGTATCAAGGAGCCCGAGCGTGTCCGTAAGCTGTTGCAGGGTTCAGCTAACCTTGAGTTCTGGGAGACCTACAACTCACAGGAGATCGCTCCCCTGCTCTCACAACTCAACCAGAAGTATGCCGCTACTGGTGGTGAGGCAGAGCCAGAGGTGGCAGATACCGCTGCTACCGATACTACGGCTGCCGCTGCTACCGACTTAGCCGCTAAGATCGCCAAGAAGAACGACAAGACTGTCGATGCCAAGGCTAAGGCTGCTGCCCTCAAGCAGAACCCGCTGTTCGCTGTCTTCCAGCCACAGCCCCAGGGTCTTGCTATCGTCGGCTATGCCAACGCTCGTGATACCGCTGATGTCAACAAGGTGATCTACTCTGATATCGCCCGTCAGATACTCCCTGCAGAGTGTAAGCTTCGCTGGGGTGCCAAGGCAGAGGACTTCGGAGGTGAGAACACCAAGGGTGACATCTTCGCTTTGTATGCCCTGAAGATCACAGAGCCCAACGGACGTGCCCCACTGGAGGGTGATGTCATCACCAATGCCAAGGACGAGTTCGACCAGATGGGTCACCCCTCTGTATCCATGCAGATGAACTCTGACGGTGCCCGTCGCTGGTCACAGATCACAAAGCAGAACATCGGTCGTGGCGTCGCTATCGTCCTCGACGATGCAGTATATAGCGCACCCCGTATCCTCACCCAGATTGACGGAGGTAACTCCTCTATCACTGGTAACTTCACCATTGAGGACACGAAAGACCTTGCCAACACACTGAACTCTGGTAAGATGCCGGCACCAACCCGCATCGTACAGGAAGAGGTGGTTGGTCCGTCACTCGGTGCCCAGTCTATCAAACAGGGTGTCATCTCATTTGTCGTAGCCTTCGTGCTGCTGATGATCTACATGGTGATGCTGTACGGCTTCATCCCCGGTATGCTTGCCAACTGCGCCCTGTTGTTCAACCTGTTCTTCACCCTCGGTATTCTTACCTCATTCCAGGCTGCGTTGACGATGCCGGGTATCGCAGGTATCGTACTGACCCTCGGTACTGCCGTGGATGCCAACGTGCTGATCTACGAGCGTACCAAGGAGGAGTTGCGTAAGGGACATACCGTGAAGGAGTCGCTGAACCTTGGTTACTCGAATGCTTTCAGTGCCATCTTCGACTCTAACTTCACGTCATTGATAACGGGTATCATCCTGTACGTCTTCGGAACAGGTCCTATCCGTGGTTTCGCCACCACCCTGATGATCGGTATCTGTGTATCGTTCTTCACCGCCGTCTTCATGACCCGTCTGATTTACGACGCTAAGATGAAGAAGGACAAGTGGCAGAACCTCACCTTCTCTACCGCCTACAGCCGTAACATGATGCAGAACACCAAGTTCAACTTCATGGGTATGTATAAGAAGTCATTCACTATCTGGGGTGTCGCTGCTATCCTGTTCTGCGTCAGCTTCGCTGTTCGCGGACTCAGCCAGAGTATCGACTTCACTGGTGGACGTAACTACGTGGTGACCCTCGACAAGGACGTACCTGTTGAGCAGGTACGTCTCGCCCTCGGCGGTGCTTTCGTCAACACCATTGGCGAGAATGCCGGCAAGGAGGCTAACACCAGTGTCATCGCCCTCGGTACTGATGGTAAGACCGTTCGTATCTCTACCAACTGGGATATCGAGTCTAACAACCCACAGGTGGACGACAAGGCAGAGACCATTCTGTATAACGCTTTGAAGAAGGCTGGTTTCGTCAACCAGACGAATGTGGATGCCTTCAAGAACCCCGATATCCGTCAGGGCGGTTCTATCATCAGCTCTTCGAAGGTAGGACCATCTGTTGCTAAGGACATCACCTACGGTGCCATCATCAGTGTGATTATCGCCCTGATCGCCATCTTCCTGTACATCCTGCTGCGCTTCCGCAATGTCGCTTACTCTGTAGGCTCTATCATTGCCCTCGCCCTCGATGCCCTGATTGTGATCGGCTTCTATAGTGTATTGTGGGGATGGGTTCCCATGTCGTTGGAGATCGACCAGACCTTCATCGGTGCTATCCTTACCGTGATCGGTTACTCCATCAACGATAAGGTGGTAGTCTTCGACCGTGTCCGTGAGAACTTCAACCTGTACGCGAAGCGTGACCGCCAGAGCCTGTTCAACGGCTCTCTGAACCAGACGTTAGCACGTACCATCAACACCTCCGTGACGACCCTGATCGTGTTGCTGTGTATCTTCATCCTTGGTGGTGACAGCATCCGCAGCTTCTCATTCGCCATGATTCTCGGTGTGATCTTCGGTACGCTCTCGTCTATCTTCATTGCGGCACCTACCGCCTTCCTCGTGATGGGTAAGACCATCCGTGAGAACGACGCAGAGGCATAGACAACCAACCCTTACATTATTATATATGAAAAAGACTTGCCACTGGAAACGGTGGCAAGCCTTTTTTGTATCACTCATGACATCCTACTTGCTGACTACCATCATGTGGGAGTCTCCTGGGCGTGGAGCCTCGATGGTGAGTCCCGCGGCATAAAGGATTACCTCCATCCCCTCGATGCCGTAGGGTAGGTGGCAGTAGGTGCAGCTGGGCATCCGTCTCATGGTGTCCGAAAATCTGCTCGATAAAGTAACGTGACATGCTCAGTCCCATCGTGCGGCAGTTCACTTCGATGAGCACAGGACCCCGCTCGTCGAAGAAACCTGAAACCAAAAATCCCCCACCAGGCATATGCCTATCCACACGTGGCTTTAAGGGTTTCGATGAGAGCGATGCCTTCTATCTTTGTTTTCTTAATTTTGTTTAGGATTTTGCTCGTTTTGTTTTGTTCCGTTAACAAATCTGCCCGTTTTCACTTTTCCTAAACTGAATAGATGACGTAGCCGTCTTTTTGCGCTTTACCATATCTTTTGATCTCTTATGTATTGTCGATATACGTAAAGCCATCTTCCCCTGGCAGGTTTGAGTGCCAGTTAGGATTTGCAAACCACCTACAGGGAGCTATAATTATCTTACCCTCTCTATCGGAAAGATAAGATGCCCACCAAGCGAAGGTGGAGTTAGAAATAATGAAATGATGACAACCTGACATCATTCGCATTTTTTCCCATACAGGATCGTCGCCACGCTCATAAAAACATTGATATCCTTCAACGTGCATGTGCTCACGCACCCACTGAATATCGTCTGAAAAAAAATGAAAAGAGGCTTTTCCACTCTATGACATAGCCTTTTGATAGCCTTTTCATAATACTTAGGCGTACAAACATAGAAGTCCTTTTTGTAAGTACGAATAAATAATATCCCTCATATTATCAAGACGACGCATTCAGCATCAGGAACCGTATGGAGGTTTTCCAAATAAAGGAACTTGACCTGACACATGGGAGAAATAGCGTAAAGTAAAAGGTATAATAACTAAATATGAAAGAGCCATTATTGTCCAAAAAAGCATTATTGAAATGTATGGACCTACATATACAGAAATGTTTAGAAAGAAATTATACCCCCCCCCGCACCATCAGTCCATGAGTTAACACCAAGATGATGGAATACTTCCCTATATATGAAATAAGAGGCAGCCGGATCAATAACGCAGAAATCGAAAGAATCAAGAAAGAACCTGCAATTCCTGAAATATAGTATATAAGTATTGCTTGCCACACATGATAGGCATCAACAGACCAGCAACTGGGTAATGTAAAGCAAAAGGATGCAATCATCAATACGACCTTCTTTGTCGGACTTGCCGTAGTCAGTATAGAGAATGCATCTTTTTGACCTAACAAAAAACCAAGGCCGAGAAAAGGCATGTTTTTCAGGGCTTCAAACAGGCTGGCAATATCAGTACCAAAGTGTTTTTCTGCACAAGTACCAAGAAAAGCACTACCTATGCATAGTAAAACAATTGCTCCTTCCCTGTTTCTATCTGACAGTAATTTCGCCAAACTCAGTATTGCATAAAACAGACAGTTCATAACAAAAAGGCACCAAAGAAACCAAATGGGAATGTTTGGATATTCGCCAGGGTAAATGAACGCCCACAGGGATGGCCAACCAGTAACAGTTTCAAACTGCATTCCAACCATATAATGAAGAAGGTTTGGAACGAGAACAGCTGTTGTCAGATAGAAGAAAACAAAAGGAACTACCAGCCTGTTTACTTTTTTATAAAAGAACAGCCGCAATGATCTTTCTTCCTTGAAAAAGTATCCTGAGAGAAAGTAAAAAGGCGGAAGCATACAAGCAGAGAATAGAATAGGAGAGAGCAAACATGTGTCAGGGTTGATACCCCTAATATGGAAGAGCATCACGATGCTGATGCAAATGCCTTTTGCCAAGTCAACATATTGTATTCTGTTTTTCATCACTCTTTACACGTTTTTTTACGCACTCATCATGTCGTCATTAAATCCCTCTCTCTGCCCAGTCGCCACTATCAAGGTTTCTGTAGCCGATGGCTTCGGCGATGTGCATGAACTGCACTTTCTCCGAGCCGTCGAGGTCGGCAATGGTGCGGGCACGGATGACCCGTTCGCGGATAACAGAAGACGGCTCGCCAGGTGCCATCTGCGAGAGCTGGGCGAAAGGCACTGCTGTATCTCGCAGTGGATGTCGATGGGTACGGCGGTTTTATACGCCGAGAATTTTATACAGGTACTACTTGCTGCCATCGTCTTTCCCTTTGCGTTTTACTTTCTTTTCAACACCCTTAATGCTTTCCAGATAGGCTTGTTCAACGGACGAGAGTGTCTTTACTTGAAATTTACGGTATTCTGCTACGGCCTTCTCCATTGCCTCTTCGTGACTAATAGTGCCGCCATCAGTCAAAAGTTCTTCTCCGATAGAAGTGATGTTGCTGTCAAGTTGACGAACATAATCCTCCATATACATGGGCCGATGTTTCAATGCCTGTATTTCTGCAAAGTCGAAGTATCCTGAAACAAGGTTGTTCAGGATTTTTAGTTCGTCTGCCGACAGATAGTTCTTGGCAATCTTCACATCATTCAGACAAGGCAGTTCTCCCTTAAATGTTGTCAATCCCATAAACGGCTTGTCTGCATCTGCCCTTTCAAAGATGACTTCTGCAGCCGTATGTCCATGAGCTGCATAATGGAGTTTGTTCTGTACAATCTTGAAGAACAACCGTGAGGTGTCTGAGCGTGGGTCGTAATCAACAGCAGTTGCGTAGAGATCAAGCACCTGACGATACAGAACCTTTTCTGAGGAACGTATATCGCGGATGCGGTCAAGCAGTTCCTTCCAGTAACTGCCACCTCCCAAGTTCTTTAACCGCTCATCGTCCAATGAGAATCCTTTCACGATATACTCATGCAGCCGTTCCGTTGCCCATTGGCGAAAACGGGTACCTTGAATAGATTTCACCCGATAGCCAACAGAGATAATTACATCAAGGTTATAAAGTTTAACCTCTTTATTCTGTGATTTTCCCTCAATAGCACCATGCTGAGTGGTATGTCGGAATTTCCGACATACCTCAGTCTCTACCAATTCTCCCTCCTTAAAGATATTGGAAATATGTTCCGTAACAGTGCTTCTTCCTTTGTTGAACAGCATAGCAATCTGCTCTTGCGTCAGCCATACTGTCTTATCTTCCAGTCTTACATCTAATCGAATACTCCCGTCTTCCGACTGATAAATGATTATATTTCCTTGCTCGTCCATACCTTGTATATTTACGTCCAACCATCAAAAAATTGCCAGTTCAATTCTTTGTGCAATAGAATTAAAATCCCCATAGTCTTTCCTTACGCCATCCAAACATAGAATATCTGGCATAGATATCGCTTAGAAATTTTTGCGCATCTTCTTTTTTCACAAGAGGGACATCTGGTATCATAACATGTCCATCGGGAGTTACTCCAACTGAGAACCTAAACTTGGGTAGTAGTAGGTAGCCTGCATCTTCTAATTTAATTAAATCACTTACAACTTGCTGTTTTGCTGTTTCCGACAAATTGCAAACTTCAGTAAGACATTGCCCCCATTTTATATCTTCTCCTACATTACCGGGAATCTTTACGACTATATACATGCTACCATCTTCATATCGTTTTGGTAATATGAGCCTAGGGAAGATTGACAAATTTAGGTTGTTAACGATTTCGAGAGATTCTACATAAGCTTTTCCAGAATCTTCCAGCATGCTTATGAAGGAATATTCGCCATACCTGTAATTGACCCAATCCCGTTTTTCTAATTTCTCTATCATTGTGCTTAAGAAGCTAAATTTCTCATCTACTACTGAGCCTGACGAGTAAAAATCTAATCTTTCAAAGAGTTCTATGAGATGTTCGTCACGGGCATCATCTCCTAACAATTCATATATATAATCCCAATTCATAGTAATTTTTTTATAATTCTTTATTAACAAATATGTTTGTCAACTATATTCCTCTCTCTGCCCAGTCACCACGGTCAAGATTTCTATATCCGATAGCTTCGGCGATGTGCATGGACGCTACTTTCTCGCTGCCGGCGAGGTCGGCGATGGTGCGGGCAACCTTGAGGATGCGGCCGTAGGCACGGGCGGAGAGC
>CAJONQ010000011.1 GCA_905235835.1 uncultured Prevotella sp. | reverse complement strand
GGAACTGACAGTTTCTACGGAGGGAACTGACAGTTCCCATTGTTGGAACAAGGGGTAACTGATATCGGAACGAGCCCTCCGGACTACCCGAACAACCCTCAGATGCCCCTCGGAGTGTAGGTTCGATTGTTTTTTTGAAGGTAACCTACACGGGTTAACCATCTAATTATCAAACTATTAACTACAAGAGTGTAGGTTGAAGCCGTTTTTTAAGACAAAATTTTTTTCTAAAATTCTTTGTGTTATGCTCACTTATTCGTATCTTTGCCATAAATTACATCAGTCATGACTACAAAAGTAACTATTATCAAGAATTACCGCAACAAGGAGACCCTGCGGCAAATCGACTTAGAAGAGTTAATCAACAGTATCCGTTCCTGTCAGTATGCACAGGAAGTGGATGAACTACGTAAGGTCTATCCCATCGTCAAGAATCACCGTGCCGATGACGGCTCATTGACAACCTGGGTACCAGCCATCAAGGGACTGCCCCGTGTATGTTTCGCCTTCGAGATGGTCACTCAAGGTGCCAACCGACTTATCAAGAGCTACACAGGGATGGTGCTGCTGGAGGTCAACAACCTCCCCGGTCTGGAAGAGGCGGAGGCGGTGCGACGGGGAGCCGCAGAGATGCCCCAGACCATGTTAGCCTTCACAGGAGCCGACGGCATGTCGGTGAAGATCGTATGCTGTGGTGAGCTGTTCCCCAACGAGGGAGGTGGACTTCCTGACGATATCGAGGACATCCGCGACTTCCATCAGAACCTCTATGAACGGGCACGACTGATCTATAATGGTCAGTTAGGAGTGACCATCGAGAAACTGGAGCCCTTCCCGGAACGTATCTGTTACCTGTCAGCCGACTCGAAGATCGTGTACAATCCACTTGCCGTCCCCATCTATGCCCATGCCGAGAAAGCGACGGACGGCAACCTGCGTACCCTCCAGCTGTCTGACCAGACGGAGGGGAGCATGGACTACAACCGCATCATTTCTGTCCATACCGCCTATGAGTTCAACCTGACGAAGGCACTCGATGACGCTGAGGGCATCAGTGACGCTGACCAGCAACGGCATGTCGTATTGACCAAACTGGCGGAATACTGTCAGAAGACCGGGATTCCGATGGCACAGGCTTGTCAGTTGGCAAAGAGGAAGTCATGGCTGAACAAAGACCCGCTGCTGGTCGACAAGGTGTTTGAGAACGCCTATCGCCCCGCACAAAGCAAGGGTTACAAGCAGCGGAAGGGTATGAGCCTGACAGCCATGATACCGTCGGAGGCGTTATTGACCATGAAGATCAACCTCTTCCTGAACAGCAACTACGACCTGCGCCGTAATGTGATGAGGGGAGTGGCGGAATACAGGGAGCGCAAGGGACTGGGGTTCTCCTTCCAGGACCTGACGGAGGAGGCTCGCAACTCCATCACGATGAGGGCACTGGAACAGGGTATCAAATGCTGGGACAAGGATATCCGCCGTTATGTGAACTCCAACGACATCACCCTCTACGACCCTATCAACGACTATCTCGACCAGCTCATACCATGGGACGGAGAGGACCGTGTGACACCCTTGGCTCAAAGGATACCCACCGACTACGAGGAGTGGGCCGACCTGTTCCATATCTGGATGCGCTCCATGGTGGCGATGTGGCTGGGGAAGGGACAGTTGACCGGTAATGCCCTCGTACCTTTATTAATAGGCAGACAGGGATGCGGCAAGTCGTCCTTCTGTCGTCTGCTGTT
Organism: uncultured Prevotella sp.; assembly: GCA_905235835.1. Taxonomy (GTDB): domain Bacteria; phylum Bacteroidota; class Bacteroidia; order Bacteroidales; family Bacteroidaceae; genus Prevotella. The sequence goes on along the minus strand of CAJONQ010000011.1, from coordinate 31,524 downwards.
GCCAAAGGAGCTGCTGGACTATTATAACGACCGCATCAACTTCAAGAACGAGGCTGACCTGAACCTGGGACTGACCTCCTTCGCCCTCATCAACCTCGACGAGTTCGACAAGATCACCCAGCGACAGCAGATCGTACTGAAATACCTCTTGTCGACTGCCGACCTGAAATACCGTCCACCATACGGGAAGGCATATACCACCAACCGCCGTTATGCCTCGTTCATAGGTACCACCAACGAGCAGACTCCCCTCACCGACCCTACCGGCTCACGTCGTTTCATCTGTGTCAGCATCGATGGCGACATCGACTTCCAGACACCCGTCTACCACGACCAGCTCTATGCCCAGTTGAAACAGGAGATCCGGGAGGGCGAGCGCTACTGGCTGACCAAGGAGGAAGAGCAACTGATGCGTCACAACCTGCAATACCAGCAGTTGAACGGTCTGGGCGAGATGCTCCTGTCGCTCATCCAGAAGCCCCGTGAGGACGAGGAGGGTGAATGGGTATCGCTGAAAGAGCTGTCCGCACTGCTCAAGGAGAACTTCAAAGGATATCAGGAGGAGGCAAGCAGCCTTGTCAAATTAGGCAACTACCTCAACCGACCTGAATACAAGTTCAAGAGCAAGCGCACCAACAGTTATACAATGTACTGGATCAAGAGAAGGGTGTAATATTATTAGGAACTATTTGGGTATTTCAAATAAAAAGAGTAACTTTGCACCCGTTTAGAAAATCATTTATCAGTAAATGAGCCAAGAGTTAGTATCCGTCATCATGCCCACCTACAATGCCAGCAGGTATCTTGCCGACAGCATTGAGAGTATTTTGGGACAGACTTACACCAACTTGGAACTGCTCATTACTGATGATTGCTCTTCGGATCAGACAAAGCGTATCCTGCAGCAATTTTCCCAAAGAGACCCCCGTGTCAAGGTGGAATACCTGAAGGAGAACTGTGGTCCTGCTGTCGCCCGCAACAAGTCTATCGAAAGGGCTAATGGGCGCTATATCGCCTTCTGCGACTGCGATGACCGATGGTTCCCTGAGAAACTGGAGAAACAGATCAAGCACATGACCCGCAAAGACTGTGCTTTATGCAGCTGTTCCTATCTGATATGTGATGACAATAACGAGACAACTGGCATCAACATATCGCCTAAGTATCTAACTTTAGGGATGATGAAACATGACAATAAGATTGGTTGTCTGACTGCCATCTACGATATCAAGCGATTAGGTCATAAGTTCTACATGCCTGCCATCCGTAAGCGTCAGGACTGGGCTTTATTCCTGAACATTCTGAAAGAGTGCCAGATCTGTTTCTGTATCACGGAGCCGCTTGCTTACTATCGCCAACGAGAGAACTCTGTCTCCAGCAACAAATTCTCATTGATTAAATATAATGTCAATGTCTATGAGACGGTGTTTGGATACTCAAACATCAAAGCATACCTATACTTTTTCACCAATTTTATTCCGACCTATTTTATTAAGGTATGGAAACGAAAAAGAGACAGTAAACGCTATCTCGCCACCATAAAAGAGAAAAACACACAATAAATAAATAAGCAATGCGTTATTTAAGTAAAATAAGCTGCTGATGGAACAAAACTACCCTTATATTTTCGATGGAATGAATGCTTTTGAACGAGAGGTGAAACGGTGGTTTGACTTTTTGTTCTCTATCATATTTCTAATCCTTTCATCTCCACTGTTTCTCTATTGTTATCTCCGCATCAAGAAAGATGACGGGGGAAAGGTGATATATAAACAGGAGCGTATCGGCAGGTTCGGGCGACCGTTCTACATCTATAAGTTCCGCAGCATGAAAGAGGACGCAGAGAAAAATGGACCTGAACTGTGCGATCAAGAGAATGAGGACCGCTTGACAAACACAGGAAGATTTTTACGCAGCCATCATCTTGACGAACTGCCCCAGTTATGGAACGTATTCAAAGGGGACATGTCTTTCGTCGGTCCCCGCCCTGAGCGTAAGTTCTATATCGACCAGATTATGAAACAGGACTGCCGCTATAAATATCTATACCAGATACGACCGGGAGTCACCTCCTATGCCACCCTGTATAATGGCTATACAGACACAATGGAGAAGATGCTGACACGCTTGGAGATGGACTTAGACTACCTCAAGCGCAGGTCATGGTGGGAGGATTTAAAGATTATGTTCCTTACTGTAATGCATGTAGCGACAGGAAAGAAATTCTAAGAAATTAGTGAAGCCTATGAAACATAAACTCACCCTATTTATTTTAGTCACGTTCTTGTCTTATACAACGAAGGCACAGGACTCACTGGGAACCCAGATCACCTATGACCTGACGGCAGAGACGGCTGTCGGAACAGGTGACTATACAGCATTCCAGTTGGTGACCAACCGTCATCATGTACTCGCCACCCGTCCCAACACGGCTTACCTTCGTGGTGCCGTCAATGTGGAGCATGCCTTCAACAAGAACTGGAAGTTGTCGGGGGCTGTGGATGTGGTCGCCTCTTTACATGCTGACCATAAGGCGTATCTGCAACAATGCTATGCCAATCTCACATGGAAGTCTTTCTTCTTGGAGGCAGGAGCCAGAGAACGGCAACAGGTGGTGCGTGACAACCTGCTCTCGACGGGTTCCTTCGTGAAAGGCACCAACGCCAAGCCCATCCCACAGGTACACTTCGGTACCAATGGTTTCTGGACGGTTCCCTATACCAAGAACTGGCTGCAGATCAACTTCGACTTCGGCTATGGTAAGTTCTTGGACAACAACTATCATGAGAAACAGTTCAACGAGGGTAATAACGCCAGATATGCCAAAGGAGCCTATTACCACCAGAAACATCTGTATTTCCGCAGTAATCCAGAGAAACTGATTTTCGTTACCATCGGTATTGAGCATGCAGTACAGTTTGGCGGTACGATGTATATGTATAAAAATGGGGAGATCGTAGCCAAAAAGAAACCTGCCAATCTCAAGGCATTCTGGAGAGCTATTCTCCCGACAGGCGACAGCAAGTATTTTGAGAATGACGCAATGGAAGACTGGGTCTATGGCAACCATGTCGGTGTGATGACCTATCAGATCGGCTGGAACATCAATAAGAACCATCAGCTACAGGCTTACCTTGACAATCCTTTTGAGGACGGCTCTGGTATCCGTAAGGGTAATGGATGGGACGGTCTCTGGGGATTGCAATACAAGAACAAGACACCTGGCAGACAGTATGTTAGGGGTGCTGTATTTGAATACTTCCAAACCACCAACCAGTCGGGACCTATTCACTGGGATGGCGGTGACTATCCAGAGCCTATCCGTAGTCAGATAAAAGACAAAGTGACTGGTGTTGACGAATACTACAATCACTCTTTCTATGACGGCTACGCATACTACGGCATGACACCTGGCAACGCACTCATTGCCTCCCCTATTTATAATAAGGACGGGTATCTGTTATATCGCGACAACCGTGTCAAGGCATGGCACTTAGGAGTGAATGGGGAAATTACCGACCATTTGTCATACCTGGTGAAAGGTTCCTATCGGGAGGGATGGGGAACATATTATGTACCTTTTTCTCCTAAGCACCACTCCTTCGATGCGGTATTCCAAGGTATCTACCAGTCAGGTCCCTGGCAGTTCTCTGCCGCCTACGCTTTCGACAAGGGCAATATCTATGGTGACTGCTCTACGTTTAACTTCAAAATTAACTTCCATGGCAAGATTCTTTAAATACATCATCCTTCTTACATCTTCCGTCTTCCTTCTTACCTCCTGTCAAGAGGGAAGTGAGGCTGGTGACTTGTTCGGTATGTGGCAGATGGCAGAGTCAGACACTGAGTATCTGAGTTTCTCCGGTTCTATAGCATTGTTTCAGAACTCAGAAGGAAATCGCGTCTATAGTAACTTCCAGCATCAGGGTGACAGTCTTTTCATCCAGTGCTATTCGGCAGAAGAGCTGAAATCCGACACCGTCATGGTGGAGGAGTCCTTCGGTTTCAAACCCTTTAACAACATCCGGGTGAAGATAGAGTCAGTCAACGGGGACATCCTCGTACTGAGCAAAGAGAGCAAGACGTGGAACTTCCATAAGTACTAAGCCCCCCCACCTCTCACCCCCTGAATAATATTGGCTGGATTTCACGCTCTGGAGTCCAGCCTAAGTTTTTAGAGAAAAAAAATGTTAAAATAGGCATTTTCCCCTTTATTTATAGCAGGAAATAGATACTTTTTATTATTTTTGCATTCAGTAATATAATAAAAACCAATACAAACCTATTGAAGATGAATGCAAAACTAAAAAGCATTGCAAATTCCTTCGCTGAGGAATATGGTAGCGATGCCATCTACCCTGCACATCTGTTTAAGGCTATACTTCATAAAGAAATCGGACTGGTGAGTTTCCTGGAAAAGGAGATGAACAAAGATTATTATTATCTACAGGACTGGGCTGACGTGCAGATGCAACTGGCTCCCCATTCTGCCAGACCGATGCGCGACTTGGAGTACTCCGACGAGTCACTCAACGTGCTGGAGGAAGCCGAGAATTACAAAGTGAAGTTCAATCTCGACGACTGTACGGATGTCTGCGTACTGGCATCGCTGGTTACGCCAGGGGTAGGTTTTCCGTTCGATGTCCTGAAGACACTGCCTCTGACACCCTCAGAGATCAGCGATAAGATGGGAGGCGGTGCCAACGTGGAAGCCCCTTATATGGAGGGTGCCGAACTGACGAAGAAGACTCCCGGTACGGGTAAAGGCAATTTAGGGAAATACTGCATCGACCTGACAGCAGTAGCACATGCCGGTCATATCGACGAGATTATCGGTTTCGAGAACGAGATGTCGGTCATCTTCGAGATCTTAGGCAGAAAGACCAAGGCAAACCTGCTGATTACCGGTGAGACAGGCGTGGGCAAGACCTCGTTAGTGAACGGTTTCGTAAAGCAGTTGGCGGCAGGCAACGTGCCTGGTTTCCTGAGCAACGCTTTGGCATACGAGTTAGACACTGCCGCCCTGGGTGGCGACGCTCAATACAAAGGCGAGGTGGAAGACCGTTTCAAGGGTGTCATCAACGAGATTGAGGCTTTGCCCAATGCCGTTCTGATTATCGAGAGCGTCGACAAGTTGTTCGACAAGCAAGGCGCACTCTTCGGCACCTCTATCCTGCTGAAGAACGAGCTTTCCAAGGGACGCCTGCAACTGTTGGCAACATCGAGCATCGACGGATTCACCAAGCATATCGAGACCGACAAGGAACTGGTGTCGAACTTAGAGAAGATTTCCATCGAGGAGCCTACCGTTGACCAGACGATGGACATACTGAAAGGCATCATGCCTTCCTACGAGACCTATCACGGACTGACCATCGGCGAAGGCGTGCTGGAAGAATCCATCCGCCTTGCCAAGCGTTATATGACCGAGAAATCATTGCCTGCATCTGCTATCGACCTGCTCGACCGTACGATGTCACACGTCAAGGTGGAGAACGATTTGGGCGAAGAGGACAAGAAGCATACCGAACTCTCGACAGAAGACCTGACATCGGTGGTGGCAAAACAGACAGGTATACCCCTCGGTAAGGTGCAGACCTCTGAGCGTGACCGTCTGCTGGGCGGCGAGGAGACGCTGAAACAGCGTGTGGTCGGTCAGGACCATGCTGTCAAGAAGGTGCTCGACGCCGTCTTCGAGGCTCGCTCGGGTCTGAACAAGAAGGGACAGCCTATGGGCTCGTTCTTCTTCCTCGGTCCAACGGGTACCGGTAAGACAGAGCTCTCCAAGGCACTGGCAGCCTTCCTTTTCGGCGACGAGAGTGCCCTGATACGTTTCGACATGTCCGAATTCAAGGAGGAGCACTCCGTAGCCCTGCTCTATGGTGCGCCTCCGGGCTATGTAGGTTACGAGGAAGGCGGTCTGCTGGTCAACAAGATTCGTCAGACACCCTACTCCGTCGTTCTGTTCGACGAGATTGAGAAAGCCCACAAGTCGGTGTTCGACCTCTTCCTGCAGATTCTCGACGAGGGCAAGTTGCACGACCGTCTGGGACGTGTGGGCGACTTCTCCAACGCCCTCATCCTGTTCACCTCGAATATCGGCGCACAGAACATCGTGGAGAAGTTCAACAACGGCATCGTGCCAGAGAACAACGAACTGATGGACATCATGCAAGGCTATTTCCGTCCTGAGTTCCTCGCCCGTCTGACAGAAATCGTGCCATTCGCACCGATTACCGACAAGATGGTGACAGCCATCTTCGACATCCATCTGAAGGGACTGTTGAAGTTGCTGAAGGAGCAGAACATCAGCCTTACGCTGACCCCAGAGGCTCACAAGGAGATAGCCCTGCGCGGCTACAACCAGCAATATGGTGCGCGCCCCGTTCTGGGCATCATCCGCAAAGAGTTGCGCAACCCCATCTCGAAGATGCTGATAGCCGGCAAGGTAAAGTCAGGCGACACCATAGAGGTACAGCTCGACGAGGCAGGCAACCCGAAATTTGAAATTAAGAGTTAATTATTATAGGATTAAATATAAATAATATAATAAGTTTTTTAAAACAAACATCATTATGGCAATTAAGGAGAATTTTATCTCAATGGCTCCCGATGAGGAGACCAGCGCGAAAGTTAGTCTCATCGACCAGAACAAGACGTTGATGATTGACCAGTACACCACTGATGTAGATCCTGGTGAGCCTGAGTTAGTAGAGAACATCCAGAACATCGAGGACGCTTTTGCTCATTTCAAACCGAAGGTAGACGTGTCGTTTACTGACGAAGAGGGCGGCAGCGTTGACGAGACTCTGCGTTTCAGCGAGATTCGTGACTTCGAGGCTAATGGCGGCAAGGGTCGTCTGGTTGAGAACAGCCCCTTCCTCTCTGGTGTGAAGATGAAAATTGAAACGAACCAGAAGATTCGCAAGAGCATTGAACAGAACCGCAAACTGCGTGACATCCTGAAGGAAGCCGGCAGCCGCGAGGAGTTGAAGCAGATGCTGCAGTCTATGCTGGACGAGCTGAAAGCCGCTGAGTAAATATTAGGATAGGCATCGATGAGTGAGTTAGAAGAAATCCGTCGTCTACGTGAGACCGTCAGTAAACTGGAGGAGGAGAATTCCCAACTCATTAGGCGTAACCTCCAACTGAGTGATCAGTTGTGTATGTGGTACGAGCTTCGCCAGCGTGTTAACTGGCTAAAGGAAGAGTTGGACAAAGACCACCGTAAAGTGCTGAAGGCGGACATGGCAGACGATGCTGAACTGCTGGCACTGATAGAAAATCGGCTGGAGCAGGACTCCTTTGTGATGAAGGGTGACTTCAATGCCCCCCAATTAGCCCAGTTGCTGGGTATCTCACAAACTCGGTTGTCGCGCCTTTTCCACAATACTTTTTACAAGTCTGCCGACAATTACCTGGACAATCTCCGCCTGATTCGCGGTGTGCAGCTGCTTCGCGAGCATCCAGAATATGGAATTGCCTCCGTCAGCGAAGATGCGGGTTTCAACTCCGTCCGTACCTTTCAGCGTAAATGTAACGAGGCAATAGGGATGAGCCCGGTTGAGTTCCGTATGATGGTAGACAAGAAAAAGACTTTATATTAAACACAGGCAAATAAAAAAATCAATATTATGGCAGAAACAGAATTGAAGAAAGCACAGAGTGCCGAACAGGCTGGTGCAGAATTACAAGAGAAAGGCAAGGATGTCAGCAAACTGTTGTCATCGTTTGGAGGTTTTAATGCCGTCCGTAGCTTCATGCCGGATGCAGACAACATGAATCCTGCACGCAAGGCAGCCAAGGATGTATTCCTGAAGGACAAGCGTTTCAAGGACAAGCGTGCCGCACTGACTCGCGAGATTACTCGCTGGATGGAACTGCTGGACGAGACCGGCATCGAGGGGGCAACGGGTTACGCCGACGCTTGCAAGAAAGAGGAAGATAAGTATACCGGTGTGCTGAAGCAGGGTATCACCGATGCCCTCTATGCCACACAGAACCTGGAGCGTTCGTATCGTGAACTCGACTCGTTCTTCAAGACCTGCGGTACTGACAAGGTGAAGAACCTGCGCATCATCAACGTACTGAAGGATGACATTGCCGATGCGGACAGTGGCTTCTACAACGAGGTTGAGAACCTGTTGCGCAACGGTTTCGACCGTTTGAGTCTGAAGGATGCTTACAGTTTGGTATGTATCCCTGGGTCCGTACTTAACGACAAGACCGAACTGCTGCGTTGGGCTAAGATGGCATTTAAATATAAGGTGATGCTGCTGACCGACCACGCTGACGAGTATTCGTTCGACGACCTGCAGGCAAACACTGAGGGCTATCGCGACAGCGACCAGGAACTGATGAACGTTATCATGTGCGCCAACTGGATTGTCGGTCGTGAGGCAGAGAAGATGTCCAGCGACGAGGAGGACCAGAAAGCATTCTATATCGCTCCTTCTGCAGCCCTCTGCGGTAAGTTGTACGACGAGACCGCCAACATGGCACAGGGTGCCGGCGGCAAGAAGTATGGTACCCTGGATGGCGTGAAGGGTGTCAAGAGTGACCTGCTGAAGTCAGAGATCGCCTCGCTGATGGACAATCAAGTAATTCCTATGGTCTACAGTGAGGGACGCGTGATGGCGTTCAACAATACTACCCTGTACAACGGCGATCTGGCAGCCATGAAGGAGTATCCTATTGTACGTGTCTTCGACTGGGTGAAGAAGGTACTGATGAACTTTGTCCACGAGGTGGCACTGGAGAACTGGGATCCGTACAACTCTCCGAAGAACCTGAAATCAAAGATTCAGGAGTTCCTCAATATATACAAGGGCTATGGCAACCTGTTCCAGAACTATGAGATTGGCGAGCCTCGACAGGATCCTGTCACCAAGCAGATTACCTGCGACATAACGCTCACCCCGTTCTATGCCGCCAAGAACTTTGTCATCAAGGTGGCTGCCGACAAGAAAGACAAGACAGCCGTTATGGAGTAAAAACTATTTTTTTCGGACACGAATCGAGGCTCATGCCTCGATTTGTCCGATTTAGGGCTTCCTGTCTGAACAACCTAAACAAAAAAGTCAAAGAAAAGTAGGAATTAACAAAAAACTTCTTTAACTTTGCTCTCAGAAAACAACAACAAAGAGACAACCAACATTTTTAACAATTTAAAAAATTACGATTATGGCAAAGACTCCTGTAACAATGAAAGTAGACGGTTACAAAGACCGTGAAGTAATGATGGTAACCTACGAGTTTGATCAGGCAACCGATGTGGAAGGTCAGATGTCAGGTATCCCTCGCGGTGGTAAGATTATTGTTCGCGTAAAGGCACTCAACGATGGTACTCCCGAACTGCTGGCTTGGATGATTGAGCGCAACCTCCCGAAGAACGGTTCTATCGAGTTCCTGGAGACCAAGACCGGTAAGGCGATGAAGAGTATTAAGTTTACCAACGGCTACTGCGTCAATTTCGACGAGAAGTGGGAAGACAAGCAAGGTCACTTTGAGGAGATCGTCATCAGCTGCAAGGCTATCGAGGTTGGTTCTGTCAAGTACGAGAACGACTGGGCATAACGCTTCCTGAGAATAAACAATAATCATCAATAACTAAAAAATTAAGAAAGGAAACATATTATGGCAGAGAACGTAACACCGGTAATCCTGAAGGTTAAGGATTTTGCAGAGCGTGAGGTAATATTGGTAAACTATAAGTTTAACCAGGAGACAGACAGAGAAGGACAGATTTCTGGTATTCCCCGTGGCGGTCAGGTAACCATCCGCGTGAAGGCGCTGAACGACGGTAACCCCGAGTTGCTGAGTTGGATGCTCGCTCCCAACGATCCACGTGACATGGAGATCGCTTTCCAGAACACCATCGACGGTAAGGCTATGAAGTCGCTCAAGGGCACAGGTTGCTATTGCGTACACTACCAAGAGTACTGGGCTGACGGCGAGGAGCACTACGAGGAGGTGAACATCGTTTGCCAGAAACTGGAGAACGGTCCTGTATCTTTCGAGAATCCTTGGAAGTAATACTCCCCATTTCTCTGCTGAGTCTGGCTGACAAACAACCAGACTCAGCACTTTACATTTCTCAATGACAAGGCATCAAGTTTTATTCCAGACACCATGGCACTTCTCACAACGCTAAAACTCAAAGATAAAGAGCAAGACTACAAGGTAGTAGATTTCCGCCTTCACATGGCTCGCAACTACAATCAGTTCAGTCCCGATTCGGCACCGGCGTGCGACCGTATTGAAATGACCGTAGTAGCACCGTCTACCGACGATTTTACATTCTATGGATGGTATCAGGATCGTTGCCTGCTCTCTGGCAGACTGGCGTATGAGTTGCCTGTCTCGCTGAACCATGCGTATTCTGAGAGTCGCATTATAGACTTCGAGGATGCCCAGTGCTTTGGTTTTAATGAGAGTTACGACCTCTATTCAAAGCACCGCAGACTGCTCAAGTTGATGATAGTGCCTGGTCGGGTTACCATGGATAGCGTGTCCTTTGAGAAATTATAGACTCCCACATCAGTTCCTTACGCGTACATTATTTATATAATATATAAGAAGGTTATGGAAGGAGAATATATTGGCATGAAAGAGATCAGTGTGATGGTATTTGCCGGCAATCTTGTCGAAATGATCAAGTCCTCTATGAATAATGCGGTAGTAATAGACCGTTTCTCTAAGAGTCAGGGGTACACCATACAGCAGTTCTCCTATTCTTGCGAGCGTGTCCGCGACCAGGTAGGGACAGCCTTTGGGGAGACCCAAGGAGTGGTAATTGACTTCACTGTCCGCGTGATGACCACCAGGCAGACCCTCTTCTACGAGAAGTTGAAAGATCTGGATGCTGACTACTACACCTTTGTCTTCAATGGCGTTTTTGAGGATGACCGCCCGAAATACTGTGACAATGCGATGATAGTTGACGGCTTCATCGTTGACGTTGAGGAGTCTGCAGCCAACGACAATAACCAGGCCCTGATGCATGTCAAACTGCTCGCCCGTGAACTGACATACATCCACCACGACGGAAGCGAACTTTCTATTAATATCAGCAACACCCACTAAAAACCAATCCAGTAGATATCATATTATGGCAACAGTAACTTACCAGTTTAAGATCGGTAACGATAATATTAGCTATAGTGAGAAGACCACTGTCAAGATAGACGATGTAGAATACAAACTGTCACTCCTGTCGCTGCGCTATTTCAAGCGAATGTATCAGCCTTGCAAGATAGAAGCCAAGATAAAGTTGACCCAGAATGCGGAGAATGCGGTAAAAGTTCCTGAGATGCCGATACTGGCTAAGTATTTCAGGACTGGGAACAATAATGTGTTGCTGACCAAGACTATTGACAAACAGGCGACGACAATTGCCAAGGACTACTACGTCGCTGCCGTGCTGCCAGAGTACAAGCGTTCCGAGAATGGCATGTACGTTCAGGTGACGCTGCACATTTACAGTCCCGACCACAAACTGACTCTTGATAAGTTCTGCCGTAGTTATACCAACCGCAAGTTTGCCGCTAATATTGTGAAGGATAGTCTGTCTGAAGACGACAATGTGTTGAAGAAGGCAGGTTTTACGACTGAAAACGTAGACACTTCCCACCTGAAGTTTCTCAACTACGTCAGCGCCATCAATGGCGACAATGTGACCTACAAGGAATTCGTACAACCATACCTCGTACAGTACAATGAGAGTTTCTATGACTTTCTTGCCCGTACCTCCAACCGCTGCGGTGAGTTCCTGTACTACGAGGACGGCAAACTATACATCGGCATCAACGACTTCACTGCTTCGGGGTCTGGTCAGTCAGACGGCAAGACCATTGTTGATATAGACCGTGACAAGGTGATTTCCTATAGTTATGAGCAAGCCGACGATGCCTTGGTGGGTAGTGTTGACTTTTATTACGATAGTCTCACGAAGAAGAAGGACAACGACAAACCGTTCTGTTACAACAACGAACTGCCTTTGGACGAGTACCTGAATAGCATGGTGGAGAAAGATACCTACACCAGTACGGTGCAGGAGTTCTTCCCCAAGGCATTGAAGAGTATCCCCGACTTCCTTGGCACTCTCGCCACCCAGGGCATAGCCGGTGCCGCTGCCTGGGTAATCAGTACAGCCCTCTCCGGTTCCGCATTTGCCGCCAGTACCGCCAGTACCAAAAACAAGAAATTCAACGAGTTATGGCTTACGGGCAACGAGCCGACGAACAACAAGACCAACTTTGCCGACCGTAATGACAACAACAGCAAGACCACTCTTTACGGGTCTTTGCTGACTCAAGCCACACAACAGAATAACTACGAGTATCAGCAGAACCTCAATCAGACACTCTATACTTTTATCGGCACTGGAAGCAAGCAGGTTTCCGGCAACCTGATCAAGATCAACGTCGGTGACGACAAGAAGCCTTTCCTCTTGGGACAGAAGGTAACCTTTGCCAGCCAGAAGGAGGTAAGCAGCAAGGAGCAGCAGAACCAGACAAACGGCTCCGATAAGACATCCAATACCCAGCAGTCGGTATCTGACAACCTGCCACGATATATCGTCATTGAGGTGTCGGAAGTCATCAAGCAGGAATCTGCCAACTTTGGCAAGGAAGACTGGGCAACCGGTCTTCGCGTGGTGCTGGCACCGCTTTACGATGTCAAGACCAAAAAGATGGGTGGATCTACTGAGCAGACCTTCCAGATAGCCTGTCCGCCAGTTATGTGTCCGCTGATTCGCACCGTAGGTACTCAGCGCGCCTTCGTCAGCGAGGCTGTCGACCCGCAGCGCTTGGGTCGTGTCCGTCTGAAATATGCGTGGCAGACAAATAAAGACGATGCGTCGCCTTTTGTTCGCATGGCAGTACCTTACGTCCCCGACACTGGTGAGAACAACGGCGGCTTCTATTTCCAACTTCGTCCTGACACAGAGGTGCTGGTAGACTACGAGGGAGGCAACGTGGAGCGCCCCTACGTTATCGGGGCTCTCTATAATGCCCAAGCCAAGACCCCTCGCGATGGGGGAACTTATGCTACTTGGTCACCGTCGTTGCATTCTGAGCCACCCTTGGAGCCATTGACCATATCGTCGCTGAAGGGGCATAAGATTAAACTCGACGACAACGGCAGTGCTGAATCTTTCCTGGCAAGTGCCCTGCCGGCTATCGATTTGAGCAGTTTAATATGGAGATATTTTTGGCCCTCCAATTGGCGTCTGGATAAGGGTGGCAACTCTGCTTTCTCCGGTGGTATTGAGTTGACTGACAAGTGGGGGATTTATGATATCAAGTGCTCAACGACAAACCGTTCCATTTCTGTCACATCGCCTTTCGGCAATGTTGATATCTCCGCCTTTACCGGCATCAATATTACCGCCCCGAACGGTGACGTGAATATCACGGGTAAGAACATCCGGCTGCAAGCCGGTAACGAGTTGATCCTCCAATCGGGTCTGAACGTCCATCCCCCAGGTTACTCCTTTGCTCGTGACACGGTACTCAAGGGTATTGTCAACGGCATCATCAACAAGTTCGGTCTGCCGATGGTTGACTTTCGCCTGCTTCGCTGCATTGCGGATATAATCCTCAAGCCCGTCACAGGCAACATGAGTATTAAGTCGAATCGTTATCTGTTGCTCGGTGCCGGTTGCGGCAAGCCCGAGATTCCCACCAAGGCTTACACCACAAAGGGTGTGATGGAGTCTACGATGGGTACGAAGGCTATGACTCTGCACCAGCAGTTAGTCAACCAATGTACCGTCATCGACAAGTTCTTTGATGAATTTTTGGAAAAATACAAACTCATCCGCAAGCGACAGAAAGAATATTTTAAAGAAATTGAGGGCAATGTGGACCCAGTGCCTTCCGTCGAAGAATTCATGAAGGCAACCTATGACCATTCCCTCAACTATACCGCGGACGAACTTCATTTCAAGAATGGAACCAAATATCCCATAATCACAAGAACAACTCTGGCAGCCAAAGAAATCTGCATGAGGGTCAAGTCGTTGCATAAGAATACTGTAGACTACTTCACCAAGGACGGAGTAAATCAGATCATTTTCGGTATTAATGAGATCAACAGTGCCAAAGATTTCAAGGAGATGTTGGAGGCAAGGATTGTAAGTGCCCAACCTCCACTCGTCAAGAATGTGCTTGCCAAGAAAGAAACTTTCACACTTGATGACACTCAGTTGGAGGGCGAGATCAGCAAGCAGCGTAAGCAGGTGAAGCGTTATCTTGCCTTCTGGCTTGTCGGTGATACCCAGGTTCTGGAGTATAGACCAAAAAATGGCCCCAATGACCCCAATCTAAATATAAATATGAAATTCAAAAAACTGGAGGATTTCGACGACAACGACTCTTGGGATGTCTGGGTTAGCTATCTTAAAAAGTATAGTAATCATAGTGCATTCGGAAAATTCATCGATGAGATTTGGGATGAGACTAAGACTAAGGCTGCAAATTATAGTCCCTTGACCGCTTGGAAGTTGAAGGAGAATGAAATCTGGGGTCCGGGGTTGACTGGAGAGATTCTGATGTCTGACAAGAGTGGCGGTCAGACCATCAACATTGTCAACGGAACGCTGAATCGTACGCAGAATGCCGATGGTTTCTGCAAACAGGTGAAAGATGTGTTGAGACTATTGTAGAACCGATTAAAAAAAACATATTATGGCTGATAATATATTCAAGGACTGGCTTGACAGTACCGAGGAGTTCAAGAAGAAAGCCGATGCCGTACTGGCTGAGGTTCACAAGGCGAAGCAGGAGATGCTGGCTTTGCGCAATGAAATCATGGACCGATTAGACGAAGGGCAGTTTATTCGCGACGACAAGCGTATTGTCATCTCTGCGCCGGAAATCATCATCGGTAATGTCAATCACTTCGGCGACCTGCAAGGTGCTGGAAAAGTCACCATCAAGGGACACAGCATCAATATTCACGGTGTGGGAGAGGCTGGCACTGTGGACTTGAAAGCCCCCATCATTCGTCAGGTGGCTGTCAATCCGGGCATTGATGGAGAAGAGGAAGTCGTCGATAATACGAAGTCTATCATTATTTCAAGGGCTCGTACCATTCTTGTTGATAGCGAGAATCCTGAGGATCTGAAAGACCGTGGTGGCGTTTTCTTAGGGGGCTCCGCGGTTATACCAGGTGTGAATATCTTCTCTGATGCCGGCATCATAGTGTCGGCAGTCAATGCCAACAAGGAAAAAAAGGAGGCCATTGTGGATGCGATGAGGTATATAAATGCAGGCATCAACGAAAAAGAAACTAATGTCCAGTCGAAGTTGGATAAATTGTCTAAAGACTACAAGCATATACAAGACCTCATTCAAGATGACAAGGTACTGTCGGGTAACGACGAGAAGCTGGGACGTGCCAACTTTGCAGCACTGGACATGATTAGCGCCACCTATCAAGATGAAGTAACCCTCTTTAGCAAAGATATGTACGATCTGGTCAGAGAGACTGCCAAACTTGCAGAACTGAAACGTCGTAAGGCATGTATGGATAATGCCCTGAAAAATCTTCCCGCTGACAAAGAATATAAAGAGAAGTTCACTGGTTCTGCGCTGATGCTGAATTCTGAGGTGGTCAACATCAACAACATCGATGGCGATGGTAACTGGCGCACCAATAAAGATTCTCATATCAACCTTATCGGCAATAATGTCAAATTGCAAAGTAGAAAAGAAGACGGAAGTCTGCCGGATGATACGTACAAGAGTCGCATCTCGCTCATCTCCCGCAACATCGACCTCCTGACGACTGATACGAAGGACGTCACCTATGATGACTATGATGAAATGAAGACGGCAAAGTTCCCCGCCGTGGGCAATGTCACTATCCGCTCAAAGACGGTGGACATCGAGAGCATGGACTATGAACAGACTGACAAGAATAGTTTCAATGAAACGGCTCTTACCGAAGGTAGTTCTATCAACATTCGTTCAGAGAAAGTCAAGGTGAAGACCATCAACCATGAGGGCAAGTCGGTGGGCAAGTTCTCTGTCAACAGTCAGAAGATAACGATGAAAGCCACCGACATCAAGGAATATGATCCCCAAAGGAATCTGGACGACCAGGGCAACTACAAACATCCGGATAAGGAGAAGATGAAGTCGGATAAGGTAGCCGAGAATAGTACCATGCTGTTGTTTGCCGAGAAAATGAGTGTCGGCTACAAGGAAAAGAAAAAAAATCAGGTGGCAAAGAAAATCCAAGTCGCCTGCAGCGACAATTTGCTTCTCGTTGGTGATACGGTGGAAGTCGGGAACGATAATGACTTAGCTTTGTTCAAGGATGGTGTTTCTGTGTACGCTAAAAGAAAAAAGAATCTGACGCTGACAGGAAAGGAGACAAAAATCTGTGGCGACATCGCTCTCGAAGGTCCGGTAAATGCTTCTTGTGACGTGACGGTTCAAAACCTTACGGCAGAAAAATGTATCAAGTCTCCGAACTTTACTGACGGCATTGGTACTCCCATTTTTCCTAAGCCACTCACTGAGGAAGAAGCAATCCAATGTGAAAATTACGACGAAGAAGGAGAATGACTAACCCAATAAACAAGAAGATATTATATGGGACAGTTTGTTTGTCAAGGAGCAATGTTGCAGTGCACATTCGGAATGGCGCCAGGCACTTTCTCGGTCTTAGACCCCATGCGCCCCAAATGTATGAATATGGCGATAGGTAATATCATGGACAATAAGCCGATGGTGAACATAGCCCCCTTCGGTATGTGCCAGTCGATGTCCAACCCGACCGTGGCTGCAGCAACGGCAGCAGCGATGGGTGCGCTGACACCCATGCCCTGCGTTCCGGTAATCGCAGCACCATGGATGCCCGGTGCGCAGGTAAAGATAGCTAATTTCCCTGCATTGTTGGACAATGCCAAGTGCATGTGCAACTGGGGTGGACAAATCTCCGTCACGATGCCAGGTGCCATTGCCCCGATGACGTCGGGGAAATAAGAGGTGAGAGGTAAGAAGTAAGAAATAAAAAAATAAGAGGTAAGAGGTGAGAGGTAAGTATCTGTTTACAACGTTGCTGATGGTCTGCTTGGCGACTTCCCTGGAAGCCCAGCAGATAGAAGTTGACGGTTTCAAGCAGGAGAAGCGTACATGGCTCAAACGACTGTTGGGCAAAGCACCTTCTTCCGATAAGCAGTTTGCCCTCCTGGATCTCTATACCACGGAGAAGGGATTCTCCTTTATCGCCAATGGCAAAGACGCGGCAGAGGCAAAAGAAGGTGACGGACTGGTGACCGTAAAGTTGCCCCACAAGACACGCTACCTGACCGTCAAGCATCAGGTCTACGGGCAGTATACTTGGCGAGTACCCAAGAAATGGCTGAAGCGCAAGAAGCACTATCGTGCCAATCTGCTGGCATCTGACCCGACCCATGAGTATAAACTGCAACAGCAGTGGGTGGTGCTGAATGTCTCGCCGGGAAATGCCATCGTACAGATAGACTCGGTGCACCAACTGATACGCGACGGTTCTCTGGCGGCAAAACTGTCAGTCGGCAGCCATACCTATACGGTAGAGGCACCGTTCTACGAAGCACTGACCGACTCGTTTGTATTGTCCGATACCGCCAAACTGGTGCTGGATGTCAGATTACAGCCCGTCTATTCCTATCTGACGGTGAAGACACCATGGAAGTCGGGACGTATCTTCGTTGACGGTCTGCCTATCGGTCAGGGCGAGGGTGTCAGTGGCAGACTGATAGCCGGCAGTCATCAGGTGTCCGTGTTTTTAGGCACCACCTGTTGCTATCTGGGGCAGGTGGACGTGGACCGGGCAGAGAAGAAAACCATCGTGCTGAACCAGAGTGATTTCAGTATACACCACATGAAGAAACCAGATATAGCCCATGAGGTGTCGCCGACAGAACTGATTCCCTCGGCTGCGGAGTTGCAGAGAGGTGCTAAACCCGATTCGGCACAAATTACCCTCAGTGTTGCCGATGGTGATACCGAAATCTGGTTAGACCGTGAGCGCATTGGTCTGGGACAGTGGAGCGGACCGCTGGCGGTGGGTTATCACCTGGTGAGCACCAAGAAAGACGGCTTGGAGTCGGAACCCACAGAACTGTGGATTACGGACACCTATCCTCAGGAGATCAAACTGGCAGTTCCGCAAACCAGTACCGGTATGGTCAACATCCATGCCAATGTAGTAGGTGCCGTCATCCGACTGGACGGAAAGTTACAGGGCGTTACCCCACTGGTGTTGAGTGGTCTGTCACCTAAGCAGGACTATCTCATCACCGTGAGCAAAGAGGGCTATATGACGGTCAAGAAACGCATACGCCCCAAAGGCAACGAAATGACAGATGTCAGTATCAAAATGAAGAAAATAAGTAATGACTAAATAGTAACATCATGGATTATTCTATAAGATTGCTCAAGGAAGAGTACAGCAGCGTGCTGGAAGGTTATGGCGGACTACTTATGATGCGCCTGAAGAATCTCTGCGTCAAGTCCGACCCTGTATCACTGCTGCCCGTAGTGATAGAATATGAAGACCGCAACATGGGCATTGAAGAGTTGGCAGATGTCAGCGTTCCTGACGATGACCATCTGTGGGTTATCCCCAAGGACAAAGAATTCATTATCCCTGTTGCCAAGGGTGTCCTAGAGACCCACCCCGAGTTCAAGATGAGCAATGAGGTGTTGAAGAACGGCGACGACGAACAGCCGTATCTGTGCTTTACGATGCCCGAAGTGGACAAGGATCGCTACGACGCACTCAACCAGACTGTCGACATTTTCTACGATGACGCGAAGAAGAGTTTCGAGGAGACGCGCGTCAAGTATGATCTGCGTCTTGCCGAGAAGTTACCTACGATGAGCATGGAAGATGCGGACAAGGCAAAGGACGACTTCGAAAAGACCTATCAGACCAATGTTGATACCGCCAAGACTACGGTGGACGACAAGAAAAAGGAGATAGCCGATGCCTACCAACGCTATCAGCAGGAGAAGTCTGCCAGCGATCAAGGCTTTAAGGAGCAGGCTGCCGCTGCCGGTGAGGACGTGAAGAGCAAACTGCAGATGCCATCGGCTGAGGAGTAATGAGTAATTCGGAGCTGACAGCGGACGTATTCTCAGGGCTGTCGTGGTTTCGTAAAGACCGCGTGGAGTCAGCCCGGGTGATGGTCGTAGGGTGTGGTGCCTTGGGCAATGAAGTGCTGAAGAACCTGACACTGTTTGGCTTCAAGCATATCGTGGCGGTCGACTTCGACCGTGTGGAACCGTCGAACCTAACGCGCTCGGTGCTCTTTACGACTGAGGACGCTCTCCTGCAAAGAAAGAAAACAGAGGCTGTGGCTGAGCGCATGAAAGCCATGAATGCCGACGTAGAGATACAGACTGTCTATGGCGACATCGCCTATGACGTAGGACTGGGACTGGTGCGCAATATGGATGTGGTCATTGGTTGTGTAGACAACCGCTGGGCTCGTTACTGTATCAACCGCCTCTGCATGAGGGCAGGACGCCCGTGGATAGACGGTGGCATTGACGGACTGGAAGGGACAGCCCGCGTATTCCGTCCAGGTGAGAATTGTTATGCCTGCAACTTAGGACCGGAGGGGCTGAGCCAGTTGGCACGCCGCATGTCATGCGCTGGCATCATTAGGCGTAACGAAGAGGCTGGGCGGGCAGCCACTACACCCGTTGTGGCATCGGTCATCGGTGCCGTCGAGGTACAGGAGGCGCTGAAACTCATCCATCAGGAGCAGTTAGAGTCTGGTGAACTGACATCGCTGTGCGGTCGTATGTTCTGTTATGAAGGACAGCATCTGACCACCAAGACCGTCAACTTCAATGCCTATGACGACGACTGTGCTGTCCATGAGTGCTGGGAACCTGTGGTGTCCTCTGCGCTGACGCCGCAGTATACGGTAGCGGACGCTCTGCAACAACTGCGCCAACTGACTGGCGACTCTTCACCGCACATCAGTCTGAACGACTGTTTCGTGGATTGGGTGGAGTCGCGTGTCGACGGCAGACAAGTACAGGTCATGGTGCCCGGCAGGGGTGTCGCCGACTATATAGAACAAAACACAATGCTGAGAGGTGCCCTGCTGTCGGCACTGTATCAGCATGAGTACAGATTGATAGACGATGACTTTCCGTATCAGGAACTGACGTTGGGTCAGATAGGTATCCCTGCCTGGGATGTCCTGCAGGTAGTCACTGAGCATGGCGACGTCTATGTAGAAATGAATAGAACATGAAGAAAGTAAATCAGAATCTGTCAGAAGTCAACGCAGAGATGCTGCTACACTATCTATATCCTGAAATGGATGAGAAGTGGACGGTGGAGCATCTGGGTGTTTTCTACCGTAACTTCAACAGCGACCTGATAGGCTATGACGAGGAGACGGGAGAATTGCAAGTGGCGCGCGACAGTTATACCAAACTGTTGCCTGCCGGCATGCTGTTTTCAGATAATGCGCTGAGGGGTAAGGAACAGAAGACAAAGATCAGTGCGCTCAACGAACGCCAGAAGCTGCTGCGCGACACATTCCAGCCCTTTGACAACATCTCTTTTCAGCGGCGAATAGGCATCGAGCGCAAGGTGTCAGACTTGCTTGACAGCAAGTTGAACTATGTCTTGACAACCTTCTTCCACTATGATATCAAGGCTGAGCAGAATCCTTATATCCGTCAGTTGGCATGTTTGTTACCTATGGTGTGCGACATCAGGGGTGACTATCGTCTGATACGCAACATACTATCGGTACTCTTCGGCTGCGAGGTGAAGTGTACAATTGGTCGCTACAGCAAGACCGACCATACCCGGGTATGGATACCCAAGGTGACCTACGAATTTCTGGTTGAGGGACTGACTCCCGAAGGCTATAAGGAGATGGATACCGCTGTTCATGAAGTTCGTGATTTCATACAGGAATGGTTCTTCCCCTTCGACACCATGCTCATTGCGGTCATCAAGTGGCATAACCAGTCATGGAACGATGCCCGCCATTGGTTGCTGGACTATAATACTGAACTGAAAAAATAAAAACAGATATGGATATCAATGCAAGAATCAACTGGAGACCGGGAATGGAGCTGACCGCTCAAACCTTCCTGGATATGGACGAGAACCTTGATATAAGACAGCAGACGGCTATCCGTGCCGCTTTGGGCGACCATTGTATCGGATTGCTGCCGGGTGCTGAGTTTGCCTGTGAGGGCATGTTCTATACCAACCGCTTTGAGATAGATCGCTTGCAGTGTACGGCATTGCTGCCTTCTGGACACATCATTCAGGTTGATGAGGCTGTCAGCATCACCATACCGATGCTCTTTGGTGACACGTACTACCTGACCGTAGGCATCAGCGATACCAAGATGGAGTTTGAGAAACAGGGAGTCGGCTATATTCGTGCCCAATACTCGTACGATATTATGACACTGGACGAGGTGAAGAACAGCGATGTCTTCCCCATAGTGCGTTTTCTGGTCAAGGACTCTGTGTTCTCTATTGACAATGACTTCATTCCTCCTTGTCTGCTGCTCAGTTGTGACCCGCGTATCGAGGAGTTTCGCAACCGTTATGCCGACTTACTACGGCAGTTGGGCGAGCACCCCAACTTCAAGGAGGGCGAAGGCAAACAGGCTATGCTGCGCTATATGTTCCGCATGCATTCTCAGAGCCTGCAGGGACAGGGGGCTGAATTCCTCAAACTGACTCAGGAGATAGCCCAGGCTGTTGACTATTTCATCATGAGACCCAACACCGATCAGACCATTGACATTCCTGTCCCTGAACAGGTTGACCCGCAGCTATGGCTGAAGTGGTTCGAGGATTATCTGGCTGGTGCCGTGAATCTGCTGGACGGTGTAACGCTCATTGATGACAGCATAGACTACGAGGCTCTGATGGCACAGGTAAAGAAAGAACTCTACGACCAACTGAGCGTTGAGTTGTATGAGAAACTGCTGGAGCGCATCAAGTCAGAACTGCGCGAGGAACTCAGAGAAGAACTTACCGAGTCGCTCACCAAGTATATGGAGGAAGTCTTGAAACCATCTCTTGGAAAAATCCTCAGCGAAGAGCTGCATGAGAAGCTCTACGATAAACTCTATACCGAGTTGTTTGATAACCTTTTCAACGCCCTCTACGTTACCATACCGAAAGAGGATGATTTCATTCCGCAGATATAAAAAGAGAAACGTTATAACCGGATCATTATGGAAAGTCTTCTATCCCCATTAGTCATTATCGGCGGCAACATGGTATCTACCGACAATCTGAAAGAATCTATTGACTCGTTTCTGGAGATTCTATTGACATCGGTCCGTGGCGACTGTTACATAGACCCCGAGTTTGGGTTTGTCTTCAACAATATGCGTTTTGAGATTTTCAACGAATACGAAGGAACGATCTTCAACTCCTCGACGACAGAAACTGAAGAAGATAAAAAACTGTACTCCAAAAAAGTTTCGGGAAACTCAAAAAACATCAATACCTTTGCCACCGATTTAAAACAGGTCATCATGAAGTATGAGCAGCGTCTGACGGATGTATCGGCAACCATGTCGTATGTCCGTGACAAGCGTACTATTTATATAACGGTAACAGGTGTCATCGTCGAAACGAAAGAGAAGTACAAGTATGACACCACGTTAAAAATTTGGAGTTAGTAAATGACTATGAAACAATCTGCATTCGACACACGACAACGAGCCAGCGAGTTGCTACAGGAGGCGGTAGCCATCTGGCGACAGAGTGCCCATAGCAACCAACTGGAGGGCATAGAGCGCGACCCGATATTCTCATTGCTTATCACGGCACTGGCATATCAGTCAAACGAGACTGACAGCGACATAGAGCGTATCAAACAGGATGTACTGGACGAGTATATCCAACTGCTGACACCTTATGAGGCTGGTCGCCCCATACCGGCTACTGCCGTCGTTGAGGGGACCCTGCGCAGCGACTTCTCGGAATTGTTGCTCACAGAGGATAGTACATTTTTTCTTAGCAATACGCAGTTCCGTTTCATGCCATTACTGAGGCAACGCCTTATCAATGCCTCTATCTCCAGGCTGACTCGTCTGGATGGTCGCCGATGGTGCGTTACGCTCCAGTTCCAGCATCCTCAGAGGACACTGAACGGCATGACGTTTGCCCTCATGGACACCCGTTTCCACGATGTCAATGTCACGGTTAACGGTCGCCTGATGAAACTGACAAGGCCGTGGCACTATGCAGACATGCCTCTGCAGCCCTGCTTTGCTACAGAGTCACTGTTGTACAACAGGGCGCAACTGTTTGATGCCGCCAATGTAGGCTTCGACCTGTATGCCCGCCAGAATATAGCCCTGTTCTCCTTTAGGAGGACTGCACAGAATGAAGAATTCCACGATGAGATTAGTAGCGCAGAACTGGTGTTTGACTTCAAGGGCATCCCAGACGATTACGTCTTCGACAAAGAGCATCTGATACTCAACCCCATCATCCTGGTCAATGCATCGGTCTCTACCGTCTCGTTGTCTTCCTCGTCGCCTATCGTTCGCGTGTCGGGCTATACCCCAGGAGATCCTGACGTCAGTCAACTCATGCATCTTATTCCTCCCGCTGAGGAACAGTTGTACGGCAAGACACCCGTTGAGGTACGCCGCGTGTCGTCTGACCGTTTTAACCAGGCTGCACTGTTGCGCCTGCTCAATAGTCTGACCACGAAGTTCCACTCTGACTACTATGCCTTTCAGGAAATACACAGTGCCAGACTGAGCGAGATTATCCGCAACATACAAGAGGAACTGCTGAAACTGACCAGGGCTATACGTCAGGAGCAGATTCACAGCACTCCTGGTGTCTACCTGGTTATTAACCATGAGATACTGACCTCTTCCCAAAACATCAGTCTCGACATTGGTGTCGTGACTACGCCGGGGGCAGCCGTCAACAACAGTCTGAATGTTGACAGTCGTTTCATTCCGCCCGCAGGACTGAACGACTCCGCCATGCGTATGATTGGTGAACCGGTGCATGGCTTCGACGAGATCAACGACATGGAGAAACTCAGAAACTATGTGCGCTACGAGTTGGTTACCAATGATCGCATCGTCACACCTGCCGACATGAAGATATTGTGCTATACCGAACTGATGACGCGATACAGTATCATCCCTGCCATGGTCAGCGACATCACTGTACGCCACAGTCAGCAATTGGACAAGTCAGGCTGCGGCTATGTCTTCTGGGTAAATATCCTCCTGCAAGACAATCCGTTTGTCCGCCGCAACTTTAGCGACAAGATTCCTGAGGCAGAGATATTTCTGCAGAAGCGCATCGAGGTGCGCAGTTCCTGCATCTATCCCATCTACGTCAACATACAAATAGAAACAGAAATATAATACGATATTATGGAAGAAAAGGATTTTCTCTTAGACATTGTCTATAAGAACCAGACCGTCCGCTTCAAGGTGGTCAACCCAGAGGCTCCGCTGGCTACGCTGATGACTAATCTACGTCATGCCATCGGGCAGGACGGCAAACTGATTTTCGACTTTCCGTCTATTGATTCGACGGGTGCGCCGATGGAGTACTTCTTCGGCAAGGAAGACCCAGAACTGCATGAGATTGGTGTGCTGCGTCCCCGCATAGGACGCACAGAACAGACACTTGCCGACTATGGTGTTGAGAATGGAGACATGTTGCATCTTATTGCTGACCCGTTCCCGGGTTGAAGATTGAAAGTGAGGAGTGAAGAGTTCATAGCATCGAAACTGAGCGGACGCAACAGACGGCTGTTGTACGAATGGCGCACGCTGGAAGAACGGCTCAACGGTCGTCCCGATATTCGTTGGCAGGTCATGAGGACCAATGCCGACGGGCTGCCTACCGCCTATCGGGTGGACTACGACGTGCGCAGCATCTGTGGTGTAGAACACTTTGACCGTCTGGGGCTGCCCGATGTTCCGAATGCTCCGCAGTTTGCCAACCACTTCGTCATGCTCATTGAACTGCCTGCCCAGTATCCGTGCATTGACGGTCAGCCGTCATTCCGTTTCCTGACGACTGACGACAACGGACAGCCCATTCCACACCCCTGGCATCCCAACATCCGTTATTTCGGCAACATGGCAGGACACGTATGCATCAATATGGCAGACACCTATACCGACTTAGCCTGGGGCGTGCAGCGCGTGGCTCACTATCTGTGCTACGACATCTATCATGCTGTTTATGAGCCACCCTATCCGGAAGACCTGAAGGTCGCCGAGTGGGTCGTCAAGCAGGGTGAGCCCAACCACTGGGTCAGTTTTGCCCAGTCCCAATAATGAATAATTAATATATATATATATATAAGAATATGTATAACGTCTATAGAATCAGTATCCTGCTGCTCTGCTACCTGCCCATACTGGCATGGGGACAGACAGTTAAGAATATCAGTGTCTCGGCAGACACGTCGCACACCGACCATATAGCCTTGAAGAAAGACTCCAAGGACACAGACATCATGGTGAAGTTTGCATTCGACGAGGCTAACGAACAACTGACCGTCAGTCTGATTTCCTATCGTCGTCTCTTCGTTTTCCGCGATGACACCCGCTACAAGCAGGTGATCAAAGGCAAGAAACTTCGCCCAGACCTGTTCCCTTATGTGACCAATGCCGAAAAGGGGCAGCAGTTCCGCCTGTCCTGCGATTTGCGAAAGTCTATACCCAAGCCAAAGAAGGCGTATGTCTTCCGCCGCTGGATCAGTTATGACGGACTGATACCTGTTGACGGGGAGGTGAAGATGGTCAACGACTTCATCGAACAGAAGTTTGATATCAAGAATAAGCAGGAATTAGTCAGGGTGCGCCTGCGCGACGTTTACCTGATGGATCAGGACGAACGTAAAACCAACCGCTACTGGGTGACCTACGGTAAGGATCTTGACACCGAATATCAGGTGACACTGCGTCGTGACCCCTGCTTCGGAAAGGCAGAGGATATCACGGTAGCCCTTACCGCACTGAACAATCTACGTAAAGGCTTCAGCCCCTTCTACAACCGGTATAAGAGCGGAAAGGTATCGTCAGACGACATGCTGTCGTTCTTCAAGAAAGGCAAGGAGGAGCTCCTCCTGCAGTTCCCGGCACATGTTATCGACACCCAGTGTGAGATATTGCGCTCAACCTGGGAACGGTATAACCAGACGGTAGACTCATTGGCTCAGATGCACTGTACGGTAGAGGCTCCGAAAAGCGCAATCGACAAAGTGGTACAAGGCGGTATAGAGCCGTCCTTCCTCCTTTCTCGCACCCGCAAGTTGGACATGCTGGTCTCCCAGTGGCTGCTGACCAACGTAGCCGTCGAGCGTGCAGACCTTAAGAGCATGGGGGCAGACCTGATTAAATCTGTCCACAATGCCGTGAAGCAACAAGGTGTCATCAGTAAGGAACAGCAGGATGCCTACAACCTGTTCAAGACGGCTGAGAGGTACTTCTATGCTACCTGTCATTAATACCCAAAAATCATCATCATGCCGATAAAAAAAAGAATAGTACTCATCTTGATGCTATGCGCTGCGGGACTCTATCTGAATCCCCAGAAGGCTTTCGCACAGACTCCAGCAGCAGATGCTACGGTGCATGATGCGGCTCAGACTGACGAGCAAGTGATGCTGGAGATTAATGAGCGACTACAACATTTTATCGAGGATATCACCACCTTTTCGTTGATGCTCCATATATCACCGGTGGATAGTCTGGCGCACATGGAACGCCTCTATCGCTTTATGGACTCTCGCTGGCAGACATTCTATCAGGCCCAGCAGATGGACATCGCCACGGATGAAGATATGATGAACATGGTGGCAAGTTACCAGGTGACTAACCAGAACGTTGTAGAGGATCTGCAGAAGTTGAAAGAGAGAGCCAAAGGTATGGAGGCTTATCATCGCTGTACAAAACTCTTGAAACAGGAACTTCCTCACTATAAGGATCTCTATAAGGAGGCCATCGTCCTCTCGCTGACCCCAAAACTGGCACCTAAGCTGGAACAACTGAAGGGCAAGGAACAACTGACCTTTGCTGACATTCAGACAAGTTTCGGGAAGGCAAAGAGTGCCTTAGTTGACGATGCCGCCTCAAAAAACAAGTTGAAGAAACTGGAGGAACAGTATATCAAACTGAAGAACATCTCGGACAAGATTCAGGCAGCCGAATACAAACCCTTGTTACAGCGGTTCAAAGACGAACTGATGGGCTTGGCGGCCATTACGATTCTCCTGATGTTCGTATCAATGGTGGTCTCCAGGATCCAGGCTTTCAGGAATGCCCGCAAAGCCGCTAAGAAGTATGGCAATATGTTTAATAACAACCAACAATATCCGACTATATAATGAAATACAACAATGATGAAATGGTATAGAATATTTCTGCTACTGGCTGTCACGCTGACGCTGACTGGATGTCAAGAGACAACAGATGATATCGATCTGGACGTACTGTCCGAGGATGATTCTGAGAAAGAACTCGTCATCACGAACTACAGGTTCTCATCAGACTACAACAAGATTCACGCCAATATCAAGCAGTTGAGCAATTTCGGACCCTACATCCTGAGCGACAGCAGCCAGGTCAGGGTCAAAGCATCTTTCGGCAGAAAGGGCTTCATAGAAACATGGAACCAGCAGAGGCTGACGCTGAATCACATATACCAGAGCGGCAGCCGGGAACTGGACTCTATCGGACTGAAGACGCTGGTCATTGTCGACCTCACGCTGCCACAGGACAAGATTGACGCCCAGAGGGATGCCATATGGGGGATGCGCAACTTCATATCGGACAAAAACCTGTACTTGGCATTCATGAACCATGATGGTGTCACGGAGAGTTATGAGGCATCAAACTATGTGATGAACAAGGATTTAAATGCTAAGAAGGGAGGGCGTAAAATGCTGTTCCGAACCATCTTGACAAAACTGAACGAGGTGACCAGTCAGTCGGGAACTTTTGCCGATGCCCACTACATCGAGATCTTCATATTCTCTGACGGTGATGTCTATCAGAATGACGAACCCATAGACCCTAACCACTTCGAAATTCAGGAGGCCCTGCTCCAGAAGGTGACAAACCTGCCCAGTAATATCAGCATCAATTACATCCATGTCGCTGATGCCCCTGATAACGAGAGTGACGAGGATGACGAGACGCTGGCTGCTAACATCATGCAGTTGATATGCTCAAAGACAAAAGGCATCACCGCAAAAGAATTAAACTGGCGTGAACTCAAGATGCACATCATGAAAACCTTCAATTTGGACATTCCCGACTACGAACTTGTATTTGTGAACGCTGACCATAAGGCGTTTAAGGGCATGAACAACTACCTCTCGATAGACCTCTGGGATGCCAAGGCAGACACGCTGATTACGACGGTGGAATCGGAAAAAGTCGCCAGCAGTTTCCTATCGTCTATCTTCGTCAATGCCGACAGCCTCCATTTGGTCATCTTCGACGGACTGCTTTGGGCAATCATGCTACTGACACTCATCTATGTGTTATTCCAGTTCGTCGTGCCTTATATCAGTAACAAACTCTTTACCCATAAGTATGTCCATACCTATACAGGTTGTAATATGAGCGTGAACAACCGTATGGTTCCTACCCACTGCTACTACTGCAAGACCCCCTTTGAGGAGGGTGACGAGATTGTGGCTAAGTGCGAACACGTCATGCACAAGGACTGCTGGGAAGAGAACGGCTACCACTGTCCAGAGTATGGCAACCTGTGTAAGGAAGGCTCGCACTACTATAACCACCAGAACGGGCTGGACCCTAAGAATGCGTCATTCTATCTGGCATGGATTCTCTTGGCTTGTGTTGCAGGCACCCTGGCATGGCTGGCGTTCATCTGCCACGAAAAGCCCCTCTTCTATACATTCATGGAGGAGTTCTTCAACTATATACACGACAGCGATATGAACGCTGAGAGCCTTCAGGACTTCAGAGTGTTCTTTAACCTGCCGGCCTACGGGCTTTGGATATCGTTCTTTACGACGTTCTGTCTCAGTCTGTTGTCTGTGCACAAGCGCTTGACATTCTACTTCTTATTGGAATGTTTCTGCCGCGCCTTGGTGGCAGGCATCGGTGGCATCTTGTCGTTCGGACTGGTAGGTATCTTCGCTATAGTCCTCAAACTCACCACCATGTCGCTACTGCTGGCATGGATACCCTGGATACTGGGTGGCTTTGTCATCACCTATTGTATTTCCCACGGCACGCGCCTACGCTTCCAAAAGCGCTGGGTTTTCGTCTCTCTGGTCATAGGATTGCTATCCATGTCCGTCTGGTTGTTCATCTATGTGAACTCCATGGCAGACTACCGCCGCATCATGCTGTTCTCTAATTGGATATACACCATCGGACTGGCAATAGCCATGGCTCGCAATATATCGGGTGTCAATCGTTTCTTCCTGCGTGTCGAAGGTCCTGGCAAGAGTACGGATGTTGCCATCTACAAGTGGCTGAACGCCAATCCAAATATGGGCATCAAGATAGGTCGTTCCGTAGACTGTCAGTTGCAGACCTCATGGGGTTATGACGACAAGGTGGCTCCCGTACAGTGCAAGGTCAAGTACATCCATAACAACCTCTGCCTCGTACCACTTGCCGACGGCGTCATCTATAAGGGACAGCCGCAGCCAATCGACAAACCCCTCAAACTCTACCATGGCACCTCGTTCATGGTGGGCAACACCAAGATGACCTATATAGAAAAGGATATTTAATAAGCAACACACTATCAAAAATGCAAAAGCATTATCAGAAACCGCAGACAAGCATTATCAGGATGCGCCATCAGCAAGGGCTGTTGGAAGGTAGCATACAGTCCAGTCGAGAAAGCTACAACGGACTGCCAGAACAATTTTGGGACTAAAAAACGATAACTATGAAACAGCATATAAGCAACACACAGAAGAGCCTCTGGACGCTCCTGGCAGCCTGGCTCTTCGTGGGCAGTCTCACCACGGCTTGCTCTAACGAAGATCAAATGAGCAGCGACGACAAACCAATCATAGAGTACACCATGACGGTCGAGGCAAACCGCACCAGTACCATCCGTGCCTTGACAATCAGCGGCAAGGATATTGCTGCCACATGGGCTACCACCGATAATGTCTATGTCAAGAAAGGCAGCGACTGGGCGACAGGCTCGCTGAAGCCTAATGCCGATGGTCAGACGGCATACCTCTCAGGAACGCTGAGTGGGGTAACGATAAAAGCCTCTGACGAACTGACGCTTCAGTTCCCCAAGTCCGGCGCTCCCAGTTATACCGGACAGAAGGGTACCCTTACCAATATCGCCGACAACTACGACTACGCCTCGGCTGACATCATTGTGAGTTCGGTCGAGGACGGCAAGATTTCCACTGCGTCCCCGGCTACGTTTATAAACCATCAAGCCATCGTCAAGTTCACGCTAATAGACAAAGCAGACGGAACCACCACGCTTAATGCCACCAACCTGACCATAAAAATAGGGGATGAGGATGAGGCATCGGTATCGGCTACCGCCATTCCAGATGCCACCTATACTGAGAATGGCGATGGTGTAGTCTATCTTGCCGTACCTACTATCGATGATAAAGACATCACGCTTACCGCCACCGTCGGTGACAATACCTATAACTACTTTAAGAAGGGGGTGTCTTTTACCAGTGGCAATTACTATCCCATTACCGTCAAGATGACACGTGACGTTAAGGTCTCCGACATCGGAAGTCTTATCGCTTCCAACGGTTGTATTTACAGTCTTTCCTCAACGTTGCCGGCAGGTGTTACCGCCGTCGGTATGGTAGCCTATGTCGGCAATGGCTCTAACTGCACGCATGGTCTTGCTATCGCCTTGGAAGATTTAACTGATCCAACTGATTCGTACACCTATTCGAATGCAGTTACAGCATGTTCGGAGTATATGTCGGCTACACCGGTGCCGGGTGGCACTTGGCGCTTGCCTACTAAGGACGACTGGCTGAACATGTTCAACGCTTGCGCAGTGACCGGCGACACGACTTCGGACATTGGAAATATTGAAAATCAAGGCTTTAGGGACAAACTGTATGCCACAGGAGCGTCTCATGACATGACCAATGATAATAAGTATTGGACTGGAACTTCTATAGATGAAGACTATGCATACTATGTGAATTTCTCGAGCAGTAAGACCAGTGCTATTCAGTTTACCTACAGAACGAACGAGTTCAATGCCCGCGCCTGCTTGGCATTCTAACGCACAGCATCCATAGACAAGGCAGCCTTGGTAACGGAGGGTCGCTTGATGCAAGATATTATAAAGCCCTCAGACATCCTTCCTCCCAATATATAGGGATTTCCCCCACACAGTTTAGGGGAAATCCTTTTTGGATACCTAATTTTCTTCTTAATTTTGCAACGTGAAAAAGAAACAAATGTTGAACTTTTAAACAGTTACAGATATGAAGAAGATGATGATAGCCCTGGTAGCAATGCT
>CAJONQ010000010.1 GCA_905235835.1 uncultured Prevotella sp. | reverse complement strand
GATGGTGGAGAGAATCTTACCGAACAATGCTTTGGTGCGCATTCTCTTGGGAATGGCAATGAAGATGGAGAGGGATATCAAGAGGAAAAGTCCCCACCATTTAATGCACCAAGGGAAGGAAATGACTGTCATCAATATCGCAAAGAAACAGGTGAGCACTAAGAGCATGGAGCGTGGTATCAATGCCTGCTGGATGGTTTTGTCGATATAATGGATATTCCCAGTTTTGATAGCGGTCGGGAGGTAGGGGAGCATCATCAACAAACATTGTATCTGTCCAGTCAACCAGCGAAGTCGTTGGCGCTCGAAATTATCATGATTGCTGACCTTCTCATCAAAGACAAAGATGTTCTCCTCGTATTTGACAAAGATACGCTCCTTCATCAGTTGGATCTCTATCTCGCGATCCTCAACGGCTGTCTCCAGCATGCAGACATGGCTTTTAAACCAGTCGTAATCAAAGCACATACCAGAACCAATCAATGCCGAGGAGATGCCTATCGTATTGTGTGCCTTGCGGAACAAAGAGTTATTGATCTCCTCACTAATGCCATCCAAAACGGCAACATCACTATCGCTGTTTTTGGCACAACGATGGCACTGAATGGCACGATAGCCTTGTTGACAGGCAGCGTTGACCTGTTCCAAGAACTCTGGTAAAACAACATTATCAGCATCGAGAATGACGATATAGTTGAAAGTTGAAAGTTGAGAGCTGGCAGATGTGATATGATGAATGGCATACTGAAGAGCTTGGGCTTTGCTGCTCTTTTTAAAAGATGGCTGCAGGAGGGTGATGGGAAGTTGCGATAAAAGGGCATTCGTCTCGGGACTCATGTGGTCGGAAATGACAACCACTTGATATAAGTCTTGGGGATAATTCTGTTGAAGAAAGGTCTTGACAGAATGGACAATGACCGCATCTTCTTTGTACGCAGGAAAGAGGATGAGGAAGGTGGATGGCTGATGGCCGATGGTTGATGGCTGATGCAAGAGGGAAGAGGGGCGAGAGGGGAAGAGAGAAACGATGGCGTAAAATGTTACATAGATGACAGAGGGTGCCATGAATATCCATAGCAGCCAGTCTATCGTATGTATGGCGGTCCACATTGGTTAGTGTTTGTTTTTCTTTTCTCTTTCTAATTCTCTGCGTTCTACCCAGTCGGAGATTTTTGATAATCCTGGTATAGACTTCATGAGCACTAATGGGGTTTTAAAGAAAGTCATATCCCAGTTCTTATCTACCAAATAGTCAGGGGTTGCCATGGCAAATACCAGGAGCACGATAGCGAATAACGCCCACCATTTAAAGGCGAGGGTGGTATATATCATGGGCAAGATGATCCCCATCAGGATAATGACAGCCATCAGTATCATGCGGGGCATCAGCATCCACTGGATAATCTTGTCCGCCCAGTTATAATACCTGTTGACGAGGGCTATGGGCAGATATTTAATATTCTTCAGAAGCATCATAAATTGTGCTTTAATCCAGCGTCCTCTCTCCCGATTGAATTCATCCGACTCACGCGTCTTCTCGTTAAAGACGTAAAGTTGGTCAAAATAGTCCACATGAATATGCTGTCGCATCAGCATGGCGTCTAATTCTTTATCTTCCCATGCCGATTTAACGTTAAAGATGTTGCTCTTAAACCAATTAAAGTCAAAAACACAGCCAGACCCCATGAGTCCTGCGGATAAACCAATAGCGGTGTGTCCACGGCGGAAAATAGAATTGTTGATTTCCTCAAAGATGGCTCCCATACGTGCAGCAGTAGTATCACGATTGCGGGATAGGAGATGTGTCTGTATCGCCTTGGTTCCCGCAGATTCAAATGCCGCATTTAAGTTCTCTAAGAATTCCGGCTCCACAAGGTCTCCTGCATCCAAAATGACAACAATGTCATAGATTTTGAACTGAGGGAGGTTGTTGATGGCGAGCTGTAATGCTTTTGCCTTAGTACTTTTCTCAAAATTGGGTGTCAGTAGGGTGATGGGCTCTTGGGCAAGCCGCATATTCGTCATCTCATCATTATGGTCTGAGACAACAGAAATATCAAACTGGCGTTGAGGGTAGGTTTGTCCTAAAACAGACTTCACCGTCTGGATCACTCTTTTGTTCTTATAGGCATGAATCAGTACAATAAAACGGTTCTGGATCTTGGTCTTGGGGGGGGCTCCCTGATGAGCCATCATAGAAGTGATGGTAAAAACCAGCATATAGAGGATTGTTAAAGCTGCAAAGCCAAACAATACCCAGTCGATGATGTATAATATAAGCCAGAAATCCATAGTTTTACATTTTTATAAAGTGTATTAAACCTTTGATAACCGCACAAGCCAAGTCAAATTTGCCTGTGAAGGTGTATCTGATAATATCTCGTAAAGCGACTACGCTTGCTAAATATGCATAGGTTAAGTATTTGTTGCTTCCTTGAATATTGCGTTGAGCAAATAACAGGCGGTTACGAGTGATATAATATGTTTTGAGGGGAGACTGCTGTCCTGTGGTCCGACTCTCTTTGTGAAAAACGGTACAAGCAGGCTCATACCAGATTTCATATCCAGAACGTGTGATCGTTTCTGACCAGTCAAGTTCCTCATAATAGAGGAAATAGCATTCTGGCATCAACCCTGCTTTCTCTATCACTTCTCGTTTTACCATCATTGCCGCTCCATGAGCGTATGGAGTAGGATGAGGTATGTCATATTGCCCATAATCCTCTTCTCCGCATCCAATAGATTTATTACGGAGTGTGATGGGGGACAGGGGAGAATAACCAGCATATTGGATAGGCTGATTGCCCCATGTAAACCGTATTTTGGGGCACACCATACCGATTCTCTCGTCGCTTTCCAGTCGATTGATAAGATGTTGGAAGTCAGATGTCTGATGTATGATAGTATCGTTGTTTAAGAAGAAAAGGTACTTTCCGTGGGCTGCTTGGATGCCGAGGTTATTGCCTCCGGCAAAACCCAGATTACGGTTACTTCGAACTACTGTTACATGAGGATAGTGTTGAGCAATTTCAGTTGCTTCATCCTGGACAGAGGCATTATCCACCACGATTACCTCTAATGACTCGTCATCAGCAGGTAATGACTCAATCAATTCACAGGTGTCTCTCAGCCCGTTATAATTGATGGTAATGATGGATAACAACTTCTCAACTTCCAATGTTCAATGTATTTACACTCTCGCCGCTTTTTTCTTCTCTAATTTCAATCGTTCTTTTTCTTCTTGTATGGCAATTTCCTTTGCTTCATATTCTACCCACTCTTTTTCAATAAATGGTAAAATATATACAATTGTCAATCCCCCATAAAAGAGTAGGCAGTTTGGAAACTGCATCAAGACCTGGTTACCATATCCTCCTAATTGCTGAGATATAAAAGCACAACAGAATCCAGCCCCAATGCCTCGTAAGGAAGGACTTTTTATTTTAAACATGGTAGTCCAACATGCCCCTCCCAACATCAGTAGCATGGTGATAATAAATATGGTGATACCTATCTGACCAGTTCTTAGCCAAATAAACACATACTCGGAATCTGGGGGAATGGTGGACATTCGCGCATATTTGTTGTTTGATGGGACATTATCATAATTCATACCTAATCCGATACCCCATGGAGCCTCTTTCATATACTTTTTCATGGTCTCCTGATTAATGGTGCGGACATTAACAGAGGCGTCATTTCTATTGAATGTGGAACGCATTCGTCTTATCTGTTGGTTCCCCTGCCCAATATTTGTGAAAACTAAGATAAATAGAAAGAATCCAAATACAATAGTGACGAGAGAGGCAATCTTTGCCGATTTAGACAAGAAAACGTAGGCAATAATTCCTAATATCAAACACGCCATTGCTGTGCGGGTTCCAGTAGGAAACATACCCCAAACACATGCAATACCGGTAAATAAGAAAAAATATCGATATTTTTTGATTTTGCATGTGATAGCGAATATGAGGAATGCTGTTGCTGTTGAAGCATAGCATATTCCACAGTTGGCGGCATCACTAAATGTTGAGAAATATCTAGTCAGAGTTCCAGCTTGAATAATATGTGTAGATTTTCCTGGTCCATTATAAAGCCAATTGTATTCTGCAGACGTAAATCCAATGTGTTGCTGCTTCCAAATCCAAAAAACAGAAAATAGTGAAAAGCATCCCCACACGATAAGGTAGTAATTTAGTATTTTAGGTGAATCAATATAGATACAGAAAATCAAGAAACAATACATAATCTGGAATGCCATCATACGTGCTCCTTGATACCAGACTCCAATATTGATTCCCAGACCACATGTGTCATTTAAGACTTCCAATGTACAGAATCCGCACCATATAATTAATGTGTATAACATTAAGTTTGCCGTTCTCTCAAAATGGGGGGTACGCCTGGCATCCATAATGGCAATGCCCAAAAGAAGGATTTCCAATAATTCATTGTAGATGGACACGGGAACTTCAGATGGTAACCAGTTGTTTTTACCAAACCATTGGACAAAATAATTAATAAAGAACAATGCCCAGAATGCAGCCATTCGGTATTTAAAGGCAAAATAGGCAGCAATAATGATGAGGGGAGAACAACATATCAGTGCAAATGCAGAGAAACCGGCATTTACAAATGCATAGATGGCTAAACCAAACAAGAGAAAGAGCAATAATGCTCTTCCTCCAGTTTCTTGCTTGTATGTCGCAAAATCTTTTATCATTTACTTGGCGTGACTATTCTCTGTTGCTGTCAGACCTAACTGGGACATACGGTATACGAAGTTGTTGAACCTTGTATAAGGCGGTAACTGCCCGACGAACTCCTCTACCGCATAGCGACTTGCCTCGGTCAGATACATGAAGAGCGTATCTTTATGCTCCTCATCCAGCATAGCCTCCACTTCTTTCAATGCTTTTTGATCGACATCCTTCCAAGTGCGGTTAGCACGGGTGACCATCAGATTGACTGTTCCCATATTGAGAAGAGCTGGGGCAATAGAGTTCTCGTCCAAATTCGGATACTCAATAATAGCAATCTCCTCTGGAAGAATATCTGGGCAGAGGTCCTTAATGCCATTTGCCATGATGAACTTGCTGTCTTCGGCAAGGAAGTCCTCGTCATAGGTCAAGCGACGCACCTGTAAGCCAATGGATATCCAATAGTTCTCTAATTCCTGCGCCAAGAAACTCTTACCATTACCCGAGTCGGTAGAAATGAGGTTCAATACATTCTGCTGTCCTTCCTTGAACTTCGGCAATAAAGCCTTGCTGAGCTGGCGGAGTGACATGTCGGCAATCGTCTTATTGAAGCGACGGTAACGTAAGTTGCTCTCCTTCGGATAGCAGCCCATGACAGGAATCTTGGTGATACGCTCGGAACGCATACGGTCACGCAGAGTACGGTCAAGCAATTCGACCATAAAGAACCATAAAGCTGTCAACATAAAGGTCAAAAGGAATGCTCCCAACAGAATCATCAGACGGTTGGTGGGCTGGGCGTTTAGTGGGAACATCGGTGGATTCAGCACACGCAATGTTGCCGTTGACATCTGGAGGTTCTTCTGACGCAGACGAGCGGCATTCAACGCTTTCAGCATCTCCATATAGTTACCTTCTACAAAACCGATATGGCGTGCCTTACGATCCAAAGTGGCACCGATAGGAGAGTAGAACAGGTATTGACGGTCCAGATTCTGTTTCATGATATCTGTCGCTGACATCTCGGCACGTGCTTTTTCCAATAACAAAACCTGCTCCAACCAACGGTCAATCATATCTTTTGCCTTGACACCTGTTTCTGTACTGTAAGTACCAGCCTCAATTTCATGGGTCAGGTCTTTTACACTATTGGTGGTTGCGGTCAACTCCCGTTGTGCCTTTTGCATTTCCTCTTGAGCCTCGTTGTTGAGGTCACCGCCTTCACCGCCCATGAGACGCAGGTTGGAGATACGGGACTGTAAACGAGAGATATCCTTGATCTTATCCGTAAATTGCTTGTTGGCACGGATGACACGGGCACGATCGCCTAACTGGCGTTCCAAATAATCCATCAAAGCCTTGGAGGTCGTATAGTCCATCAACTGCTGGTTGCGGAAGTTCTGTTGTTGTGCTTCCAATACTGTCAACTGCTTAGTCTGTTCACCATAGTTAATGATACGCTTTGAAATGTTATAGCGAATCAAATCATCCTCGGCACCAGTTAAGATTCGATATAAACGTGCTACCTCACGTTCGAAGAATTTGATGACGTTATTGGTCTCGCCAAAACGTATCTGCTGATAGTGGCGAGCAAACACCTCATTCAAAATGTCAAGTGTGTTATAAGCTATACCAGCATCATTTGCCGAATAACCAATATCTATAATATCACTATGTTGTAATTGTAACACCTTCAATCTTGACGTAATATTGTTAATACCGAAATATGGATGGTAGTTTAACAGTCCGAACAGGTAATTTGCCTGATTGGGTTTCTCGTATGCTTTTAAGTTGGCGTATGTTGCCGATTCACTATTATGGTTAATCAATGCTTTGACATCAGCAGGAACAGTGGCATTTAACTGACGGAAATGCTCGGCAGAGATGTAGTTATTGTCCTTATTGGGGTTACCATACATCATACAACGGGCAAACAAACGTAAGGAAACCTCACGAATGGTATTTTCCGTCGTGATAATCAGCATCAGGTTGGTGATGTTAGTCTGTGGGTTTCCACCTGCGACTCCCGTACCTCCTTCGATATTATAACCAGTAATCATACCTGTATAAATGGTGGTATTGGTGTCGTAGATACGTTCCATGTTGCGAGTCAGGAACCAAGCTACAATTAAAGCTATCAATGGCAAGATAACCAGATACCAACGTATCTTATATAAGAATCTAACGATATATCTAAATAAATCCATAACTATAGATTTTAGAATGATGTTCTACTTTTACTACTTTTCTCGTAAGCTCTTGCTGCCTTGGCAGATCTTGCTGCTTCTTTTGCGGCGGCTCTGTCAGATTTTGCTTTTGCTTCCTTCTCTGCTTTTTCTAATTGCTGATAGCGCTTCTCATCCGCTTTCGCCTCTTTAGCTATCCTCTTCTCCAATGCTTTATTTTCCCGGCGAACCTGACTTTCAGACTTATGGAAGGTACCATCCAACGTTACTTCTGTGGTCGCATTGGTAATGATTGGCGTACGGGAGATGATTTCCAAAGTAAGAACATCTTGGATAATTGAGGTTTGAAGTGTCTGGTAAGATTGTACTACACCTAACTCATGCATTTTCGTCCATGCATAGTCTTCAATAGACATGTTGCCCTGATGGAAGTCCTCTTGGTTCAGCGCACCAGCACCTTGATAGGCTGCAGCACCTTCACTGGCGGTCTTTAGGGTCACCAAGTTATTAGTGATTCTAGCGTATAGCGTACTAATCTGAAGTTTTAAGTCATCAAACTTCATGTCTTTTTCTAATTTTGCTTTGTCTGCTTTTAAACGCATACGTTTGACAGAGGGTGCCCAATCTAAGATGTCTTCTAATGGCAAATTAATATTAACACCCACATTCCAATACGACTGCTCCGTACCATTCTTAGACTCAAAGATAGGTACAAAATTCATGGTACCAGTCTGGTTGTTGGTCATCTGACCATAAACATCCGTCTTACCATAACTATAACTGGCATGAGCACGAACGTATGAGAAAATATGACGTTTCTGTTGTGACACTTCTGCCTTGGCAAGTTGCTCTGCCTTGTCTAAAGACAATATTTGTGGATTCTGCTTCGCATTCTCAAAAAGCACCGACAAGGGGGGCAAATGGAACGTCGAGAAATTCAGCGTGCTTTCCTCACTGGAGTCAAAGAATCCTGCACTGATACCACTTTCATCTAATGACTGGGCGTAAGTCGCTGTACTTAAGCCAATCGCAGCCATCAGAAGTAGTAAATGTCTTTTTTTGTTCATTTTATTTGAATTCATTCAATGTCGTTTTATACGTTTTCTTTCTGCACAAAGGTAAAGAGGGTACGGAAGATAATCTTCATGTCCAACATGAAATTGTAGGTCTGTCCGTAGGTGATGTCCAACTGTTTGCGCTCCTCAGCAGACATATTGCCACCCTTGCCACGCTCCTCTACCTGCCAGAGACCGGTGAGTCCAGCGGGAGCCATAAAACGGTCGATACTACTGTCTGCAGTCAACCTTTCAGCCTCGTAGAGTGGGAGAGGACGGTTGCCGACAATAGACATGTCACCTTTGAGGATGTTGAAGAGTTGTGGAAGCTCGTCAATACTGTATTTGCGGATGAACTTGCCCACTTTGGTGATACGTGGGTCGTTCTCTATCTTCACAAAGGCATTGTTGATCTCCTCCTCTTTCTGTCTGTTGAAATCACTCTCTGCCACCACGAAGTCATCACCAATCAGCATGATTTCCTCATCACTGATCATCATCTCTGACTCCATGCCCATATCCAGCATGTCTTGCTCTGCCTCAGCACCGAGGGGAGCAGTAATGGTCTTGTGCTCATCCTCCTCTCCTTTCTCCGCATATTGGTTGTTGGTCTTACTTAACTCCCTCAACCGGTCTTCCGCATCCGTATACATGCTGCGGAATTTCAGGAAATCGAAGATGGTATAGTTGGTACCTACGCGCTTGGACTTGAACAATACAGGTCCCTTGCTCTCCAACTTGATGGCAATCGCCGTCAAAATGAATATCGGAGACAAGATGATGATGGCAAGTCCGGAGAAGAAGATGTCAAATAGGCGCTTCCATACAGGAATCTTGAATTTCAGAATCTTGTATCTGGGCTCCTCATCGTCAAAAAGGATATTCTCACGGTCGGAGATAAATTGGATCTTCTTGTTTAATGCCGTTACGGAAGCGTCTTTGTTAATGGTGTCGTTGACACCGCACTTCATGTAAATCTTTCGTTCCTCTTCGGTCATTGGACCGGTCAGAAGAATGATATAGACATTGCGGCATTTCTTGCGTAGATAGGTGATGGCTGTGATGTCCTCGCTGTGGACATTACGATCAAAGAAAACAATGAAATGCTCATTGGAGACATGCGGGGTGCAAACCTGCGCAGCATCCTTATAGGCATTCGTCATACGGACTAATTGTCCCGGAATGTATTTGAGCCTTTCTTGTGTTTTCGGATTGTTACCTAAGTAAACAACACCTATCATAATAATATATATGTATATTAGTTGGGAAGAATCTTCTTGACACGGATTTTCAGCTCCATGGGGTTAAACGGCTTGACGATATAATCGACGGCACCAATCTCCAACAGGCGGATACGCTCACTGGTGGAATCCTCACTGGAGAGCATGACTACAGGGATGTGGCGGAACAGCTCATTCTGCTTGATCCACTCCAAGAAATCGTCTCCACGCATACCTGGCATACGGATATCAGAGATGATCAAGTCAGGTGTGTTTCCCGCCTGAAGCCATTTCACTCCTTGTAAACCGTCAGGAAGCCACTGTACGTCATAGTCGCTCATTAGGTAGATAGAGAGCACCTTTGCAATGGTCTCTTTGTCGTCAAGTATTAGTATTTTTTTCTTCATATATGAATAAAACTTTGTTCCCGGTTTTGTAATTCTAATGTGCAAAGGTAAAAAATTATTTTTAATTGTAGTCAAATAATGGTAAAAAAATACCAAAAAAGGGGAAAAAAGTTGCTTTTTAAAAATAATTTAGGGAAATTTGACGGATAAAACGTACTATTGATGAAGAACTAATAAATTTTCATGAATTATGGCAAATAGATATCTATTAGGTTTTGATGTCGGCAGTTCATCTGTCAAGGCATCTCTCGTAAATGCAGACACAGGTAAATGTGCCGCTAGTGCTTTCTTCCCCGAGAAAGAAGCTCCGATTACGGCTGTAAAGGCTGGTTGGGCAGAGCAGGATCCCCAAATGTGGTGGGATAATGCAAAGTTGAGTTTGAAAAAGATTATGGCTGAGACTGGTGCCACTGGTGAGGAGATCAAGGCTATTGGTATTTCCTATCAAATGCACGGTCTGGTCTGTGTTGACAAAGACTTGAAGGCTTTACGCCCAGCTATTATCTGGTGCGACTCTCGTGCTGTTCCTTATGGCGAGAAGGCTTTCAATGATCTCGGTGCTGACCAGTGCTTGACTCATTTGCTAAACTCTCCTGGTAATTTTACTGCGGCAAAACTTGCTTGGGTGAAGGAGAATGAGCCTGAGACCTATGAGAAGATTTATAAAATCATGTTGCCTGGTGACTATATCGCTATGCGCCTCTCAGGTGTAGCAAACACTACAGTGAGTGGTCTGTCAGAGGGTATGTTCTGGGATTTCAAAAACAACCAGGTGGCTGATTTCCTGATGAAGTATTATGGTTTTGATGCTTCTTTGATCGCAGACATCGTTCCCACCTTTGGCGTACAGAGTGAGGTGAGTGCTGAGGCTGCCGAAGAATTGGGGCTGAAAGCTGGTACTCCTATCTCTTATCGAGGTGGTGACCAACCTAACAATGCCTTGTCATTGAATGTGTTGAATCCTGGTGAGATTGCCGCTACAGCAGGAACTTCCGGTGTGGTATATGGCGTGCTGGGTGAGGTAAACTATGACAAACAGAGTCGTGTGAACACTTTCGCTCATGTGAACCATAGTGTAGACCAGACCCGCTTGGGTGTTCTGCTCTGTATCAATGGTACGGGTATCCTGAATGCATGGGTTCATCGTAATATCACTCCAGACGTAAGTTATGCGGATATGAATGACCTTGCCGCCACTGTCCCCATTGGCAGTGAGGGCGTGACCATCATTCCATTCGGTAATGGTGCTGAGCGTGTTCTGGAAAACAAGGAAATCGGATGTTCTATTAATGGTCTGAACTTCAACAAGCACAATAAGGCACATCTCGTTCGTGCAGCCCAAGAGGGTATTGTGTTCTCTTTCTGCTATGGTATGGAAATCATGCAGCAGATGGGTATGGATATTCAGAAGATTCATGCAGGAAAAGCCAATATGTTCCTAAGTCCTTTGT
Organism: uncultured Prevotella sp.; assembly: GCA_905235835.1. Classification (GTDB taxonomy): domain Bacteria; phylum Bacteroidota; class Bacteroidia; order Bacteroidales; family Bacteroidaceae; genus Prevotella. The sequence continues at coordinate 21,799 of CAJONQ010000010.1, read as the reverse complement.
TCCGCAATACCTTGGCAGGTGTGAGTGGCGCTACTATTGAGCTGTATGATACCGATGGCTCTGTCGGTGCTGCCAAGGGTGCTGGTATGGGTGCTGGTATCTATAAGGATAATAATGAGGCATTTGCTACCCTTGATAAGTTACAGGTTATTGAGCCAGATCAGGCTCATCGTGATGCTTATCTCTCTGCTTATGCAGCATGGAAAGAAATGGTTAAATAATGAATTCACAACATTATAAAGACGAGAGGAGCGGATTGTGAAATTCGCCCTCTTTTTTTATTGATAGACTTTTGCTTTCTGTTTTCCTTGTAATACGGCAAGCGCATTTAAGGCAAGGGCTTCCATCTCATTCTCACCAGGGAAACAGTAAACAGGAGCAAGAAAACCGATACGGCGGCGTAACTCACTGACAATATAGTCACTATGTGCCATTCCACCAGTCAACAGAATCGCATCAATGTCTCCACAAAGGACTGCTGCCTCAGAGGCAATCTGTTTGGCGGTATGGTAGAGCATGGCATCCACAAGAAGCTGGGCTTTCTCGTCACCTAATCGGATACGCTCCAGGATTTCCCGCATATTGTTCGTACCTAAATGAGCTGTGAGTCCTGCTTGACCGGCAATACGCTTTAAGAGCTGTTCTTCCGTATATTTCCCACTGAAACAGAGACGTATCAGGTCGGCAGCGGGAAGACTGCCTGCACGCTCAGGCGAGAAAGGACCCTCACCATCCAATGCGTTATTGGCATCAATGGCACGACCATGTTCATGGGCTGCCACACTGATTCCACCTCCTAAATGACAGATTATCAGGTTGAGATCCTCATACTCCTTGCCGATACCACGGGCATAACGGCGGGCAATAGCTCGCTGGTTGAGGGCATGCCAGATACAGATACGGGGCATCAAGGGGGAACCACTGATACGTGCTAACGGAGATAACTCGTCAACAACTCCGGGATCGGCAATGAAGGCACGGCAATGGGGGATGTTCAAGGCTATCTCATAGGCTATCAGGCAGCCGAGATTACAGGCATGACGATGCATCACACAACCATGAAGTGTGTCATCGACCATCTGGTCGTTAATCTCATAGACACCACCGGCAATGGGCTTGACAAGTCCGCCTCTGCCTATCACTGCATCAAAATCCAAAGGAATATCCGCTTGTTGAAGCTCGTCAAGTACTAACTGACGACGGAAATCCTGTTGTTCTGTGACGTTTCCAAAAGGTGCCAACTCCTCTGCCGTATGGGTAATATTACGGAGTAAGATAGGCTTCTCATCCTCATAGACTGCTATCTTAGTAGATGTGGAACCGGGATTAATGACTAAAATCTTCATAGGCAAGCAAGGGCAAAGAGTATACTATTGTATTTTGCTTCGGCAGAGTCACCACGGGAGGGAACTACTACCGGACAGACGGTGCCACAGAGTATACCGGCAGTACGGGCTCTGGCAAAGAGAGTCATGGATTTATAGAAGGCATTACCAGCCTCGATGTCGGGCATTACCAGTATATCCGACTCACCGTTCAGTGGTGACGAGATACCTTTCGCTTTCAGCGCCTCCATGGAGCATGCAGACTTCACGTCTAAGGGACCATCGACGATACACTTGCCAAACTTTCCTTCGGCAGCCATCTGCTTGATGTCCTGATAGCCTTCCACAAAAGGAAACTGTCTACCACCATGTTCGGCACAGTGAATCAGGGCAACGCGGGGCTCCTTGATACCCAACCTGTGACAGATATCAGTCGCATAGCGCACTTGTTCTGTGCGTTGTTTCTGGGTAGGATAGGGAATGACGGCAACATCGGTGAAGAAGAGAAGTTTGGGATAGGTTGGTATCTCAGCCACTGAGAGGTGTGTCAATACCTGTCCTTCGGGGAGTAATCCAGATACCTTATTCAGGATAGCTCGTAAAAGGATATCCGTACCGATAAGTCCTTTCATCAGTACATCAGCATCACCCCTGCGGATCAAAGCTACAGCCTTTTCCGCTGCCCGTTCCGCCAATGTGTCATTAATGCGTATGACCTCTGCTAATTGGGTGTCCTCAACTAATTTCAGCGCTTCCCTTGTTGCCGCATCAGTAGCGTTGACGGCAACGATACGCAGTTGTCTGTGTGCCTTGGCGACCAGCAACTGGATATCTTGGAATGTCTTGATGGTGTTCATAATGATTGGCGATACCACTCAAATAGTTTTCTCACGCCATCCTCTATCTCGACTTTGTGCGTCCATCCTAACGAGTGAAGCTTTGTGACATCAATGAGCTTACGCATGGTACCATCTGGTTTGCTGGTGTCAAACTCGACAGTACCCTCAAAACCAACAGTCTTCACCACCAGTTCAGAAAGCTCACGGATCGTCAGTTCCTTGCCCGTTCCTACATTGATATGGCAATTGCGGATCTCACCCAATGAGGGAATAGCACCACCACGACCAGCGGAATGGTTACGGTCTACCGCACCATCGGTGCTGGCACCATAGTGGACACTGGAATATTTCTCAATACCAATGACATCCTTAAAGTCCACATTCAGAAGGATGTGTACGGAGGCATCCGCCATGTCCTCGCTCCATAAGAACTCACGAAGGGGAGTGCCTGTGCCCCAAAGGGTTACCTTATTGTTCTCTATACCGTACTTAGCAAGTACCTTTAGTATGTCTTCCTTAGAAGCATCGCCAGTGACACCCTCTACAGGTCGTTTATTCAGGTCAACAGCAATCTTGTCCCACGCACCATCATGGATGAGTTTTGCGAGATAGACCTTACGCATCATGGCTGGCATGACATGGCTGTTCTCCAGATGGAAATTGTCATTGGGACCATAGAGGTTGGTAGGCATCACAGCGATATAGTTGGTGCCATACTGCAGATTATAGCTCTCGCACATCTTCAGACCAGCGATCTTCGCAATGGCATACTCCTCGTTGGTGTACTCTAAAGGACTTGTCAGCAGGCAGTCCTCTTTCATGGGCTGTGGCGCATTCTTCGGATAGATACAGGTACTACCCAAGAACAGCAGCTTTTTCACGCCATGGGCATACGCCTCTGAGATGACATTACACTGCATCTTCATGTTCTGCATGATGAAGTCAGCGCGATACAAAGAGTTTGCCATGATACCGCCCACGAAGGCTGCGGCAAGAACCACTGCATCGGGCTGTTCCTCATCAAAGAACTGACGGACAGCTAACTGGTCGGTCAGGTCCAGCTCTTTGTGACTACGTCCAATAAGGTTGGTATACCCACGCTGCAGCAGGTTATTCCAGATAGCAGAGCCCACCAGTCCATGGTGTCCTGCCACGTATATTTTACTGTTCTTGTCTAACATGATATTTGATGAGAATCAGGTTTATTTGTCTTGACCACTGAACTGCTTGATACGCTGTTCCTCTGAGAGTTTACAGATGAGTAGGGTGTCATTATTCTCTGCTACGATATAGCCATCAAGTCCTTGTATGACTACCTTTTTCTCTTGTGTGGTATGCACCATGCAGTTATGGGACTCTATCATGGTGATATCCTCGCCAATGCAGGCATTCCCATAAAGGTCTTGTTTGGTGTTCTGTTGCAGAGAACCCCATGTGCCCAAGTCGCTCCATCCGAAATCGGCAGGACATACAAAGATCTCTTCTGCCTTCTCCATGATGGCGTAGTCCACCGAGATATTCTCACATTCTGGGAATAGACGGTCAATCTCTTCTTGTTCCTTATCGGTGCCATAGATGGGCAACAACGACTCAAAGATCTTTGCCATGGCTGGCTGGTAGATTCGGAAGGCATTGACTATGGTTGACACATTCCAGATGAAAATACCAGCATTCCAGAAATAGTTGTTCTTGCTGATATATTGTTTTGCCGTCTCCAGATCGGGCTTCTCACGGAAAGAATCCACACGGAAGATACCCTTGTTACGCAGGGAATTACTTGATAATGCCGCCTGGATATATCCGTAGCCAGTCTCTGGACGTGACGGCTTCATACCTAAAGTGACGATAGCGTCACTATCGTAGGTGAAGTCCATACACTCGGTAATGATACGACGGAACTCATTGATATTAATAACCACATGGTCGCTCGGAGAAACAACAATGTTCGCCTTCGGGTCAGCTGACTTGATGCGCCAACTGACATAGGCAATACAAGGAGCGGTATTGCGGCGACATGGCTCACAAAGAATATGGTTGCGGGGAATCTCTGGTAGTTGCTCAGCGACGATGTCCACATAATTACGATTGGTAACCACCCAAACATTCTCACGAGGAATAATGGTGTCAAAACGCTCAACAGTCAGTTGAAGCAGTGTCTTACCAATACCCAATACATCAATAAACTGCTTGGGATGCTCTGAGGTACTCATGGGCCAGAAACGACTTCCCACACCGCCAGCCATGATTACCAGATGGTTGTTCTTTCTTGCCATAGTGATTAATTTATTTAAATATTCGGCAAATATATAAAAAAGTTTCGATATGAACGAATATTATTGCTTTTTTCTTTTAAGATAGGACTTCACGACAAAGTATACAATGGCTATCAATACCAGTGCGATGATGATAATCTTGATATACTCTGCATACTCGCTGATCTTGTCGTTGAGCTGATCCTCGGGTACGATGGCATGCAGATACCAGCCAAGGGCGGCGAGGATACTATGCCACACACCAGCACCAATCGTTGTATATAACAGGAACTTCCAGTAGTTCATCTTGGCAAGACCAGCGGGGATTGAGATCAGGTGACGGATACCGGGAATCAGTCGTCCTGTCAGGGTTGCCACAATGCCGTGATCATCAAAATATCTCTCACTCTTCTCCACCTTCTCTTGATTCAGCAGGCACATCTTTCCCCACTTGCTGTTGGCAAAACTGTAAATAACGGGTCTGCCGACATAATAGGCGACGACATAGTTGATAGAAGCTCCTAAATCAGCTCCGATAGTAGCGAAGAGAATCACCAGGAAGACATCTAAGTTACCACCTGCCGCATGATACGCTGCGGGAGTCACTACAAACTCTGAAGGAACAGGAACTACCGTGCTCTCAAGGAGCATCAGGAACAATATGGTCGCATAATTGAGGTTGGATAGAAGAGAGGATATAAAATTCATTTTTTCAATTTTTGATACATATAATGGTAATACTCTTTTGCTGCCATGTCCTCAGGGAAAAGATGCCCCAGAACCAGCCGTGCCTCACTGGGGTTACGCTCAACGGCTATGCGCAAATACATCAAGAACTCCTCGGTATAGCCAAGGTCATTGCAGCATAGTGCCATATAGGAGTACCCTTGGTCATATTCGTCATTGACCACCATCGTGAAAAACTTCTGTAGCATCTCATAGGCAGCTTTCACGTATTTGTTGTCATATAACGACACAATAATGCGTAAAATGACGTTAGGGTCATTGTTTGAACGGATAATCGCGTTCTTGAAGACTTCCTCAGCCCTTTGGTTTTGCCCATTCTCTAACAGAATATGTCCTTTTAGGGTCAGCATGTCAATGTGGTCACAGTCCAGCTGACGGGTCTCATCGATATAATGTAACGCATCATCCAAACGCTGTAGGGAACTGCAACAGAGGGCGAGTTCCTGATAGATTTGTGGGAGAAAATGAAAGTCTGGGGGACAAACAGCCAGTGCCTGTTGAAGTGTAACCAGTGCCTCCTCATGTCTGTTAAGACCGCTCAGGCAGGCACCTTTGTTCAAGAGACTGAATCCGTCGGGAGATGAAAGCTCACCATAACGGTCATAATAATGTATTGCCTCTTCAAGATTCCCCAGTCTTAATAACGCGTTGGCCTTATTGATGACCGCCTCAGCATCCTCCGGGTCAATGGCTATGGCATATTCGCTACTCGTCACGGCACCACTGAAGTTGTCGTTCATATACTGGGCATTAGAGAGTGCGTTCCAATAGCGTTTAGAATAGGGGTCTTTGTCTAATAGCTCGTTAAAGATACGCTCACTGTCTTTATACTTGCCAATACCGAAGAGCGCCCGTGCCATCAACTCCTTGAAATCGTTGCTGTCATCGTCTTTGGTGCGCATCATCCATTCATACGCCTTGTCGTTCACATCATAGTCGGAGAAGATATTGGCGATATCCATGACGAAATTCTGGTATTCATCAGGTGGAACGGTCTTGAGATATTCTCGCAAATAGGCATCAGCTTCCTCCACATGATCTTGTGCAATCATCAGTTCCGCCTGCATATAGTGATACTCCGGGTCGTCCTTACTCTCTATCTGCTCAATATATTCCTGTGCGGAGTCAATATCTCCCTGTGTCAAAGCCTCACGAGCCTTGTACACATTGGGTAATGTGGCATTGGGATATAAGGACAATGCGTAGTCTATTACTTGATCCGCTTTAGCGTCTTTTCCTATGTAATGATAGTAATCGGCAATATCTGCCAAATCGTCGGCATCCATAAAAAGGGGATGCCCCGATTTGGCAGACTCCTCAAAGTGGTCCAGGATAGTCCTGAACTCCTCGCTGTCAAAATATTCGTCGCCTGTTTTCTTCATTACTTATTCATCTTCGCCCAAGTGTCTTTCAGTCCGACAGTCTTGTTGAAGATGAGGTGACCTTCCTTGGATGACTCATCGAGCGTGAAGTATCCAATACGCTGGAACTGTAGGAAATCACCCGGCTTTTTCTCTGTGAGGTATTGCTCTACATAGCAGTTCTTCAATACTGTCAATGAATTGGGATTGAGTAACTCACGGAAGTCACGCTCATCTGCACCGGGGTTCTCCACGGAGAAAAGACGGTCGTACAGACGTACCTCTGCAGGTACTGCGTTCTGGCAACTCAGCCAGTGCAGTGTCTTTCCCTTGATCTTACGGTCGGCACCGGGCTGTCCACTGCGGGTCTCCGGGTCGTAGGTGGCATAAATCGTCGTGACATTACCCTCAGCATCCTTGTCACAGGGATGCTCCTCGTCACATTTGATGATATAGGCATTCTTCAGACGTACCTCCTTACCGGGAGCTAAGCGCATGAATTTCTTCTCGGCTACCTCCATGAAGTCGTCACGCTCAATCCATAGCTCACGACTGAAGGTGATGGTATGCTTTCCGTCTGCCTCATTCTCAGGATTATTGATCGCCTCCATCTGTTCCGTCTTACCCTCAGGATAATTGGTGATGACGAGCTTGACAGGGTTCAATACCGCAGAAACACGGCATGCCTTCTTGTTCAGGTCGTCACGGACAGCTGCCTCTAACAATGCGTAGTCGTTCAACGCATCAAATTTGGTATATCCGATAGACTTGATGAAGTTACGGATACTCTGTGCGGAATAACCACGACGGCGCATACCGCAAACAGTCGGCATACGGGGATCGCTCCAGCCATCTACCAGTCCTTCGTCCACCAAAGCTTTCAGCTTACGCTTAGACATCACGGTATAGGTGAGGTTCAGACGGTTAAACTCAATCTGACGAGGACGGTAAGCGGTCTGCCCCTCCTTTTCTTGCAGGAAGTCTACAAACTTGTCATAGAGTGGGCGATGAGGTACAAACTCCAACGTACAGATAGAGTGGGTGACACCCTCGAAATAGTCGCTCTGTCCGTGGGCGAAGTCATACATCGGATAACAGTGCCACTTGGTTCCTGTACGGTGATGGGGTATCTGGATGATACGATAGATAATCGGATCACGGAAATGCATATTGGGGTTTGCCATATCGAGTTTGGCACGTAACACCATCGAGCCTTCCACTGCCTCAGGCGTGTTCATCTGATGGAACAGGCGAAGATTCTCCTCAATGGGACGGTCACGGAACGGACTGGGTCTGCCAGCCTGTGTGGGTGTTCCTTTCTGCTCGGCAATCTGCTCTGAGGTCTGCTCGTCAACGTAAGCGAGTCCTTTCTCAATGAGCCAGATGGCGAAATCCCACAACTTATCGAAATAGTCGGAGGCATAATAGACATTCTCCCAGTGGAAACCGAGCCACTTGATGTCATTCATGATGTTCTCCACATACTCGGTATTCTCTTTGGTGGGGTTCGTATCGTCAAAGCGAAGATTACAGGTACCTCCGAACTTCTCGGCAACACCGAAGTCCATGCAGATAGCCTTGGCATGTCCGATGTGTATATATCCGTTAGGCTCTGGCGGGAAACGGGTCTGTATTCTACCTCCGTTCTTACCTGCGGCGAGATCACTCTCCACCATCTGCTCTACAAAGCTGAGACTCTTCTTCTCCTCGTTCTCAGTCAAATTCTTCTCTTCTGTCATGATATATTAAACGTTTAATTTTGCTTGCAAAGGTACTAAAAAGTTTAGAGTTAAAAGTTGAAAGTAGTAAGTTTTTTCGCTTTATCTATAAAATATGTTATTTAACATAAGATTTTATTTGCAGGAGTGTTAAAAAGGCTGTACCTTTGTCCCCGTTATCCTGAATACAATCTTTTTACCTTAAAAAGGACTAATACCGATTAAATTGCCCCTCGCTGTGAAGCAAGGAGCATTTTTTATTTTATCCCTCTCTCGTTAAGTGCCTTGGAGTACTTTGCCGCATTCTTCAGATGCTCCGCATAGGTCTTGGCAAAGTTATGGGTACCAGAGAAGTCCTCTTTGGCACACATATACAGATATTCATGGTCGACGGCATTCAGGACGGCGTCAATTCCCCTGACAGAGGCAATCTTGATAGGACCAGGAGGCAGTCCCTCATTCACATAGGTGTTGTAAGGGCTGTTGATTTTAAGCATATGATTATAGATACGCCTCAAGGTAAAGTCTTTGAGGGCGAACTTGATGGTAGGGTCAGCCTGCAAAGGCATATTCTGTTTCAGTCGGTTGAGATACATACCGGCAACCATCGGCTTCTCTGCTCTATTTGTTGTCTCCTCGTCAATGATAGAGGCGAGGGTAGCCACCTCGTTGGGTGTCAGGTTCTGCCTGGCTGCTTTTGCCGTCCGCTCTCCGTTCCAAAAACGGTCATGCTCTTTCTGCATACGCTCCAAGAGTCCGTCAAGGCTGACATTCCAATAGACCTCATAGGTGTTGGGTACGAACAAAGCTGGGATCGTACATGTGTCATAGCCGTATTTTGCGCATACTTCCTGTGAGTAAAGTGCTGAGGCTATGGTTGCGGAGTCAATCATCAGTTTCCTACTGAGATAGGAAGCCAGTCGGTCCATCGTACGAGCCTCGGGTATCGTGAGTTTCAAACTCTCTTGCAGTCCATTCTTCAGATGACGATAGATGGTAATAGCACTCTCACATGGTTTGATGGCATAGCGTCCAGTCTTGATCTGTTCATCATAATCAGCATGGCGGAACAGCGTCTGCAGTCCTGCCATACCAGCTGCTGAAGCGATGGGCTTGATCTTGGCAATCACACTGTCTTGGGTGTCGTTCTCTGTTATATATATATAATGTGTCTCTTTCAGGGTCGATACCGAACTGAAGAAGTAATAACACGTCAGTCCTATAACTAGGAGTAATCCAATGACAGCGGGGATTAAATATCTCTTGGAACTTTGTATCTTCATATCTTTTATCACTTTTTCGCTGCAAAGTTACAAAAAAGTTTAGAGTTTAGAGTTTAGAGTTTAGACTTTTTTCGTAACTTTGCCATCAAATATGGCTAACTTACTCCATCTCGGCAAAAAAGGAACGAGTTTCTTTGTTTTGCTCTCGATTTTTCGTAACTTTGCAGAAAACTTAAACGTCATGAAGCTAAAATTCAGTATACAGTATCGTACGGCATGGGGAGAGAGCTTGCATATCTGCATTGCCTATCATAGCCAGGATGGTACTGTCAAGAATTATAACCTGCTGATGCAGACGGAGGACGGAGAGCTGTGGACCTTGGAGACAGCTGCCTTGGAGTCACGTCAGCATCCGCTATCGCATATTGTATATATCTATCAGGTGGAGGATGGTGACGGTCATGTGCTGCGCCGTGAATGGGACCTGGTACCACGTATCTATCATTTCGACACATCGAAAGACTATATCTTCCCAGACCAGTGGAGAGACTTGCCACTGCCGTCGCATCTCTATACCAATGCGTATCTGACGATGGTACATGGACATACTGACGAACATGTGGAGGCTTTACGCCTGCCTTTGTTCCGTCGCACCATCACCTTCCGTGTCTCTGCCCCACAGTTACAACCCGGACAGGCTGTCGCTATCTGTGGCAGTCATCCTGCCATCGGTAGTTGGAACACCTCCCGTTATCTGCGGATGGAGTATGCCGGACAGCATGAGTGGATGCTGACGGTCAACGCCTTGGGTGTGATGTTCCCCTTGGAGTATAAATATGTGGTTGTTGATGACAAGACACATGCCTTCATCGCTTGGGAGGAGGGTGACAATAGAGTGATTGATGACAGCCTGCAGTCTTCGGCAAACAGTCAGGAACTGATCAGTGACGGACAGGTGCTGGTGCTCTATGGGGGGCATCTGCGTATCAAGGAGAATATATGGCGTGCCGCTGGAGTCGCTGTACCAGTGTTCTCCCTGCGTAGTGAGCATTCTTATGGAGTAGGGGACTTCGGTGACCTCAAACGGCTTGTTGACTGGGCAGAGCAGACTGGTATGAGGGTCATCCAACTGTTGCCTGTCAATGATACCACTGTCACTCACGGCTGGCAGGACTCCTATCCTTATAATATTGTCAGTGTCTTTGCCCTCCATCCGCATTATATCGACTTGGAGGCTGCCGGTACGTTGAAGTCGAAGCAGACCATGACACAGTTCCATCGCAGGAGACAGGAGCTGAATGCCCTTCCTTACAGTGACTATGAGGCGGTAGACCGGGTGAAGAACGAGTATCTGCTACAGCTTTTTGGGGAGAAGGGAAAGACGGTTACTGACAGCAAGGAGTTCAAGGAGTTCGTCCAGGAGAATATGGAATGGCTGAAACCTTATGCCGCATGGCTGACAGCTGACAGTCAACAGCCTGTTACCTTCATCTATTACCTCCAGTATCTCCTTCATGTGCAGTTGAAAGCCGCTGCCGACTATGCCCGTTCTAAGGGTATCATCCTCAAAGGTGACCTGCCGATTGGAGTCAATCGGGAGAGTGTGGAGACGAAGGAGCATCCTGAACTCTTCCATCTCGACAGTCAGACAGGGGCTCCGCCTGATGCGTTTACCATGCAAGGACAGAACTGGGGATTCCCTACCTATCAGTGGAGCAAGGAACTGGTTGATTGGTTCCGCAAACGGTTGAAACATCTGGAGCAGTATTTCGATGCGCTCCGTATCGACCATGTGCTGGGCTTCTTCCGTATCTGGGAGATACCTGAGGATGCGGTCTATGGACTCTTGGGACATTTCTCACCAGCCTTGCCTCTGACGGTGGGTGAGATAGAGTATTTTGGACTGGCTTTCCGCAAGGAGCTCTTTACTCGTCCGTTCATCAATGACCGACTGATAGACCGTCTCTTCGGCATCCATGCTCAGTATGTGCGTGACCATTTCTTGGTGCGGAAAGCGTATAACCTCTATGACCTGAAAGAAGAGTATGCCACACAGCGGAAAGTTGCCGCTTATTTTGCGGATCGTCATGACGAGAGTAGTCTCTGGATTCGTGACGGACTGATGCGACTGATCAGTGATGTGCTCTTTGTCGAGGACCCTCGTCAGGCAGATATGTATCATCCTCGTATTGGTGTTCTCAACGAACCGATCTATGAGGCGTTGAGTAATGAGGACAAGGATGCCTTCCTGCGACTGTATAATAACTATTTCTACCAACGGCACTCGATGTTCTGGGGACAACAGGCGCTCAAGCGATTACCGGCTATCTTCAAGGACTCCCGACTGCTGATCTGTGGGGAGGACCTTGGGATGCTGCCCGATTGTGTGGAGTCTGTGCTTGACCAGTTGCGCATCCTCACCTTGGAGATTCAGCAGATGCCCAAGCAGCAAGGTTTCGAGTTCGCCCATCTGGAGGCGAATCCCTATCGTTCCGTCGCTACCATCTCCACCCATGATATGTCGCCCCTGCGCCTCTGGTGGCAGGAGAGTCCTGAGCGTCGCCAGCGCTTTTATATCACCATGTTGCAGAAAGAGGGACGAGCACCGGAGCAGTTACCTGCCCATCTGGCGGAGGAGATCATCGCCCGCCACCTTTATTGTCCGTCCATGCTCTGCATCCTCTCCTTGCAAGACTGGTTGGCGATGGATGGTGAACTGCGTTCAAAGAGTCCACAGGAGGAGCGTGTCAACGTACCCAGCGACCCGTATAATCGTTGGAAATACCGCATGCACCTCACCATCGAGCAACTCATCGCTGCCGACCGCTATAATAATAAGGTACGCACGATGATTACGAGGAGTAAACGAGGATGAGTTTCTTTCCTCCCCTCAACAAGGGAGGTTAGGAGGGAGGCTTCTCTACTATAATTTTTAAAACCCTTGTCACCGTTACCGCCTTGCAAAACTATTTGATAGTCAGTGGATTGCTGGTGACAAGGAAGTGGCAACGGTGGCAAGGAAAGGCGATTTTTGCCCAAAAAGTGGGGGTGTTTTGCCTCAAAAAGGAGAGCAAAACGGGTCCGTCACCAGATGCATGATGATCTTATAGGAGAGAGAAGGCACTCCGATCAAAGATAGAAGGCATCCCGATCAAAGATCGGAGTCAAAGGGATACTTTATTCCATGCCATGGAACAAGTTATTCCACCCCATGGAACAAAGTGTTCCACCCTATGGAACAAACAGGAAGGTGCCGGCTTCGAGGACCGAAGGTGCCGGTTTGCAAATAGTCACACTAAGGTGTGAGCATCGAGGTAATCCTGTACCTCCTCCTTGTAGGAGTCGGAGACGGGGATAAACTGGTCGCCGAAGACGATACGGAGGCGATCGACCTGTTGGGCGAGTGGCATGTGAACGATGAAGCTGCGATGGGTGCGCAGGAACTCTGGACGAGGTAGATAGTCCTCAATCTTCTTCATGTTCATGAGACTCATGATGCGGGTGCCGTCAGTGAGATAGAAACGGACATAGTCTTTCAGTCCCTCGATATACAAGATGTCGTCCAGACTGACACGGATCAGTTTGTAGTCGCTCTTGATAAACATAAAGCGGTCACGGGCATAGAGGTCCTGCTTCTGGGCGATGGTGAACCAGTCGAGTGCCTTGTTAGCGGCAGTGAGGAAATCGTCATACGAGATAGGTTTCATCAGATAGTCGAGGGCATTCACCTTATAGCCCTCAATGGCATACTGCTGGAAGGCGGTGGTGAAGATAATCTTCGTACTATCAGGGAGTATCTTGGCAAACTCGATACCAGAGAGCTCTGGCATCTGAATGTCAAGGAAGAGCAGTTGGGCAGGATTGGACCGAAGTTCTTTCATAGCCTCAATGGCGCTGCCATAGGTTCCGATAATCTGCAGGAAGGGAGTCTTCTCCGCATAACTTTTCAATAGTCCGGCGGCTAATGGCTCGTCGTCGATGATTGCGCAAGTGATGGTCATAGTTTTTTTGTTATTTTCGAGATATTGCTATCTCGAGATCACGATTTGGGAATGATAGGTCTTGCCGTCGCTGCTGACCCCTTTCTCCCAGACATACTGCTCTGGGTAGGTGAGGTCAAGGCGGCGTTGAACTTGAGAGAGTCCGACACCATGTCCGCTATGATCCTGCTGGTCCTTGGGGTAGTTGGAGTTGGTGATGTCGAAGACGATCCGGTCGTTATCCGCAGTCATCCGCAAATGGATGAAACTGGGTAGGGTAGGGCTGACCCCATGTTTGAAGGCATTCTCGACGAGCGAGATGAAAAGCATGGGTGCCACTTGTTGTTGAGGGTTCTGGATAGCGAACTGGGCATCGATCTCCACCGACTTGGGGAGTCGGATGCGCATCAGTTGGATATAGTTCTGCATAAACTCCACCTCGTCGGCAACAGGAACGGTGGGCTGCTGGTTGTCATAGAGAATATGGCGCAGCATCTTAGACAGCTCCTGTATCGACTCCTGTGCCTTGGGCGTGTCGAAGGCAGTGAGCGCATAGATGTTGTTGAGGGTGTTCAGCAGGAAGTGCGGACTGATCTGCCAGCGCAGCGTGTTCAGTTCCGCCTCCACCCGTGCTGCTTCCTCATCGCGTCGTACGCGATCCGCATGATACCATTTGAAAGAAATTTTTATGAGCGTGGCTATCGTGGCGGATATTATCAAGTTGAAGATGTCACGCAGGATGAAGCCAAGGGTGTTCAGCGAGGTGGTGTAGTGCTGATTGGGATGGAAGAGGTGACGGGAATAATCCATCCAGAAATGCAGTCCGATACCTAACGTGATAATCACCACGAAGTTGATGATGAAATAGTAGTGGTGACGACCTGGTACGAAATAATGAGGTGTCAGCCACAGGTAGTTCATGTAGAACACGAGCATGAAGGCAATGGGTACCGTACACATGGTGAGGAACTGTACGGGGGTGACCCCATGTCCCTGGTTCATGAAAATCATGGGCGACAGGAACATCACCAGCCATGCGGCGATATGCAAGACGATCTCAACTTTCTTATTCATGTCGGATAGCTTCTATAGGATCCATATTGGCAGCCTTCTGGGCTGGGATATATCCAAACAACACACCAATAAAGACACAGACAAGGAAAGACACATAGATAGACCATGCCGGTACACTGCTGGGCATACCGAAGGTGCTCAGACCTGCACTTGCCGAGCAGCCTACCAAGATACCTAATAGTCCACCAGTGACACTGATAAGCACGGACTCTATCAGGAACTGCAGGGAGATGACAGGTCCTGTGGCACCTACCGCCATGCGCAGTCCAATCTCTTTGGTGCGCTCTGTCACAGACACCAGCATGATATTCATGATACCGATACCGGCAACGAGTAGTGAGAAGGCGGCGGCGACTACCAGAATGAGTGTCACCGTGTCCATCGTCGACGACATCGTCTCCATTATCTCCGCCTGTGAGCGGATGGTGAAGTCATCCTCAGCATCCCCCTTTATCTTATGGTTGTCACGCAGTATCTGGGTCAACTCCTCGATGGCGGCATCGGACAACTCCTCAGTGACAGCAGAGCAGACGATACTCGAATACCATGTCTGTGCCACTATACGCTTCATCACCGTGGTGTAGGGGGCTATTATCACATTATCCTGGTCCATGCCCCACGAGTTATAACCCTTCGACTTCAACACACCGATAATACGCATGGGGATAGACTTGAAGCGGATGGTCTTGCCGATAGGGTCGACATTCTCACCAAACAACTCCGTAACGATCGTCTTACCTACGACGACCACCTTGGCGGCTTTCTTGACATCCTCGTCAGTGAAGCACTCACCATCCTCGATCCCCCATTGCTTGATGTCCAGATACTCCGTAGACTCACCATACATCGAGGTGTTGGTATTGTTATTACCATAGATGACCTGTCCGCTTGTCGTCACCTCAGGCGATACCTTCGTGACGAACTTCTTCTCACGCATAATACGCTCGTAGTCCGCTTGCTTCAGTGTCTGCATGCTGGACGGGTCCTGACGGACGCCACCACGCATGTCAGCACCAGGATGGATGGTCAGCAGGTTGGTGCCCATCGTCGACAGCTCCTTGCGGATGTTCTCCTTCGATCCTTGTCCTATCGCCATCATGATGATGACGGCAGCCACACCGATGATGATACCGAGCATGGAGAGGAAGGAGCGCATCTTATTATTTGCCACTGCCTTGAAACTGACTTTGAAAAGATTTAGTATATTCATTGTTAATCGTCTTGCGGTTTGGGCAGGGCGGCAAGAGCCTCGGCTGCCGACTTGATATTCGTATTGATGGTGTCCTCGCGAATCTTACCGTCACGCAGGTTGATGTTACGACTGCTGTACTCGGCAATCTCCGGGTTGTGGGTCACGAAGATAATCGTATGTCCCTGACGGTAGAGCTCCTGAAAGAGCACCAGCATCTCAAAAGAGGTACGGGTGTCAAGGTTACCAGTAGCCTCGTCGGCAAGAAGCACGGCAGGGTCGTTGACCAACGCACGGGCAATAGCGACACGCTGCATCTGTCCTCCCGACATCTGGTTGGACTTATGCTCCAGACGGTCGCCCAGTCCTACCGCCTCCAAAGCCTTGACGGCAGCGGCACGACGCTGTTTGGCATCATACTTATTATTATACATCAACGGCAACTCCACGTTCTCCACGGCAGTGGTCTTCGCCAGCAGGTTGTAGTTCTGGAACACAAAGCCTATCTTCTGATTACGCAGATGAGCACGCTGGGTCTTCGACATCGTACGGACAGGTACGCCATCGAGGAAATATTCCCCACTGGTGGGGGTATCCAGACAACCGAGCTGGTTCAGCAACGTCGACTTACCAGAGCCGGAGGTGCCTTGGATGGTGACAAACTCGCCCTCGTAGATCTTGAACGAGACACCCCGTAACGCCTTCACCGTCTCACTGCCCACCTGGAAGTAACGCTTCACATCCTGCAGCTCGATGACGACCTTGCGGTTTTCCGCTGGTTGTTTGCCATTAGCAGATTGCTCCATATCCTATTTCTTTTGGTTGTTACCGTTCTTGTTGTTATTATTCCGTGGACGTGGCATGAAAGGATTGGTAGCCTGCTGTTCTCCTCCTGGGGCTTCACCGTCGGAGATATTGAAATCAACAAGCACCTCCGTCCCTTCCTTGATACCACCTTTAATCTCTGTCAGTATACCATTACTGGTACCTGTCTCCACCTTATAAGCCTTGAAGGTGTTTCCTACCTTCGTCCATACCTTATGGTCACCCTGACAGTCTGCGATCTGCTCTCCCTCTCCGAGGATAGCCTCATTGGGAGTGAAACGTAACGCCTTGGAGGGAATGGCAAGCGCATTGTTCAACTCTAGGGTGTAGATGGTGACATTAGCTGTCAGTCCGGGCATGAGCTTCAGGTCTTTATTCGGAGCGGAGATCACTACCTCGTAAGTCACCACGTTACTCTCAGTGGTAGCCTGCTGACGTACCTGTGTCACATGTCCCTCGAAAGAGTCCTCTGGGAAGGCGTCAACCATGAAGGTTACACGTTGTCCTTCCTTCACCCCACCGATGTCTGCCTCGTCGATATCGGCAATCACACGCATATCCGTCAGGTCCTGGGCAATCTTGAAGAGCTCAGGGGTGTTGAAGGAAGCGGCAACGGTCTGTCCTTCCTCTACCGACTTCGACAATACCACACCGTCGATAGGGGAGGTGATGGTGGCATAGCCGAGGTTGGTCTGTGCCTTATGCACACTCTCACGGGAGGAGTTCACCGTCTGACGTGCCTTCTCATAAGAGAGACGCGCGTTCTCATAGTCGTTGGCACTGACGAGTCCCTTGTCATAAAGGGTCTGGTATCTGTTGAAGTTCGCCTGCTCGTAGTTCAGGGTACTTTGTGCGGACGCAAGGTTCGCCTTTGCCGTGTTCAGCTCACTGGTCAGGTTGGTCTTGTCGAGTTCGGCGATGACTTGTCCTTTCTTCACTACGCTATTGTAGTCGACATAGAGCTTCGACACGATACCGCTGACCTGCGTACCAACCGTCACGGAGGTGACAGGCTCGATAGTACCTGTCGCCGTGATACTGGTGTGGATATTCTTTTTCTCTACTTTCGCTGTCTCAAACGAGACTTTCTCTTCTTTCTTTCCTCCTGACAACAGGAAGTAAAGGAGGACAAGGAGGGCGACAACACCCACACCAATCCATACTTTCTTGTTCTTCATATATCTTCTTTGTTTTTTATATCTTCAATGTTTCACCTTCGTAGAAATGCAGCAGTTGCTGGTTCAGGATGGTCAAGTACTTACTCTGTAACCTGTTCTGTTGCGCTTTGAGCAGTTTGTCCTTACCAGTCATCAGCTCGATGATGTTCTTCAATCCTAAATGGAACTGTTCCGATAATAAATCGTAACTTGCTTGTTCGCTGGCGACAGAGCTCTGGGCTGCCTTGAACTTCTGCTGGTTGGTGTTGGCATCCAGCCAATAGCCCTCAACGGTAGCGTAGAGGGCTTTCTGCTCGTTCTGGATGTCCAGCAAAGCCTGCTCCCGTTGTATCTGTGCCTTGTTGATTGCCGTTCTCGTCTTACGGTTGTCGAAGATGGGAATACTGAGGGAGGCACCGATGGAGGCATCGAAGTTGGTTTTCATCTGTGTACCCCATTCACTTGAACTCATCGAGGCGGTACTTGTCCCTACACCTCCGGAAAGACTGACGGTCGGCAGGTGACCAGCCTTGGCGATCTTCATCTGTAGGTCACTCGACTTTAAATCGAGTTTGGCATTCTGGATCTCAGGTCGCTGTGCTAATGCCTTCTCGTAGACACCACTTAAAGAGGGGATCTCCGCCAGTGCCTGCTCGTCAGAGGCTTCAAGAGTCACAATGTCAAATTCCTGTTCACCAGTAATCTCCAGCAGCTGTTTCAGTTCCAGCTTATAGTCGGCGAGGTTGCTCCTCGCCTCTACGAGGTTATACTCATCAGTGGCCCGTTGGGCTGTGAGCTGAGCAAGGTCAGCCTTCGACATCTTGCCGACTTCCACCATCTCCTTACCCCGTTCCTCATTCTTCTTACTGGTCTCCAGACTCTCCGCATTGACATGGATAGCCTCGTTGAGGTAGAGGATCTGGATATAGAGTTGGGCGATACGCTCTTGGATGGAGTTGGCGGTCTCTGCGATATCCAAGTCTGCCTGCTCCTCAGCGACCTTGTTGAGTTTCAACTGGTTGCGGTTCTGGTTACCGTTCCATACGGTCCAAGAGGCATTGACACCATACGTACCATTATAATAGGTCTTGTTGACTTTAGTATTAACAGTACCGTTGGAGACTGTAGTCGTACCAGTCTCCAACCATGGACGGTAACCAACGGTCTGGTTGGTAGAGGCGTTGAGTGAAGGCAACAATGCCGCCTGTGACTGCTTCCTCGTCTCTGTTGCTGTCTTTTTCATCAGTTTTGCCTGTTGCAGGGTGATGTTGTTCTGCATCGCATAATCGATGCATTCTTGTAATGTCCATTTTCTCTGTCCGAAAAGTGCGATAGTCAGAAGGAAAAGGGACATTGTCAGAAAGATTCTTTTCATCTTAATACCTTATTTTATTTTTTGTTTCTTGTTCATTTTGACGGTGCAAAAGTAGGAAGAATCCAATAAACGGAGAAAAGAAATAGATAATTATTTCGAGTTAGTAGAAATAATTCTTTAAAACTTCGATAAAGACGAGGGTTGTTAACAGTTTTTATACTTTTAGGCTTTTTGGTTGAAAATACGACAAAAATTTCCTTGTATCAATAAAAAGCAGTATATTTGCATCGCCAATTACATCATGGCACATGCAATGAAGAAAGGAATAGTATATGTTTTGTGGGCTCTTCTGGGGGCTACGGTGTTGACTGCGGCTTTCTCCTTTTGGGCTATTAATAATGGTTGGATAGGGTATATGCCTCCCATCGAGGAGTTGCAGAACCCCATCAACAGATATGCGACACAGGTTTATAGTTCTGATGGTAAGATCATGGGTACGTGGAACTATAATCGTGAGAATCGTGTATTGGTAGACTACTCACAATTATCTCCGGCATTAGTACAGGCTTTGGTGGCAACGGAGGATGTTCGTTTCTATGATCATTCAGGTATTGACTTCATCGCCATAGGACGTGCTATCGTCAAGCGCGGTATTCTTCGACAGAAAAGTGCTGGTGGAGGCTCTACCATTACCCAGCAGCTTGCCAAACAACTTTACTCTGGTACGGCACATAGCGTGATGGAGCGACTACTCCAGAAACCCATCGAGTGGGTGATTGCCGTGCAGTTGGAGAAGAATTATACGAAGGACGAGATTATCGCGATGTATCTCAACTACTTTGACTTCCTTCATAATGCGGTAGGTATCAAGACCGCCTCTAATACGTATTTCGGCAAAGAACCGAGAGACTTGACCGTCAATGAGGCGGCAACACTCATCGGTTTATGTAAGAACCCGTCGTACTTCAATCCCGTTCGTTATCGTGAGAGAAGTCAGGAGCGTCGTAATGTTGTATTAGGACAAATGGTAAAAGCTGGCTATCTCTCTGAAGCCGACTATCAGAGGTATTCCGCTGAGCCTCTGAAACTGAATTTCCATGTCTCTGACCATAAGGATGGTGTTGCTGTCTATTTCCGTGACTTCCTGCGTCGATATATGATGGCGAAGAAACCGGAGCGTGACGACTATCCCTCATGGAATATGGTGAAATACCATCAGGACTCCATCAATTGGGAGACAGACCCGCTCTATGGTTGGTGTAACAAGAACCGTAAGCGTAATGGCGATAATTATAATGTCTATACCGATGGTCTGAAGGTTTATACCACTGTTGACTCCCGTATGCAGGAGTATGCTGAGCAGGCAGCTCGTGAGCATATCGTGAAATACCTGCAGCCAGCCTTTGACAAGGAGAACCGTGGTCGTAAGAGTGCTCCCTATTCTGGTAATTTGTCTGCCGAACAGATCAATAAGATTCTGATGCGCTCTGTCCGTCAGTGTGAGCGTTACAGGGTACTGAAAGAGTCGGGTGCTTCTGAGGAGGAGATCAAACGGTCGTTTAATACCAAGACGGAGATGTCGGTATTCACCTATCGTGGTGAGAAGGATACCATTATGACTCCGCTCGACTCTATCCGTTATTATAAGTCGTTCCTGCGTTGCGGTTTTATGAGTATGTGTCCGCAGAACGGTCATGTGAAAGCATATGTGGGAGGACTTGATTTCATGCATTTCGCCTATGATATGTGTATGGAGGGTCGTCGTCAGGTGGGTTCTACCATCAAACCATTCCTCTATTCACTGGCGATGGAGAATGGCTTCTCACCATGTGATGTCGCTCCTAATGTGCAAGAGACCTATATCGTTGGTGGTAGAGCATGGACGCCTCGAAATGGCAGCCGTGCTCATTATGGTGAGATGGTGACCCTGAAATGGGGACTTCAACAGTCGAACAACTGGATATCGGCATACTTGATGAGCAAACTCAATCCGTCGGCTTTCGTAACCTTGTTACATGAGTATGGCATCAACAATCCGGAGATACACCCCTCTATGGCTCTCTGTCTCGGACCGTGTGACATCACTGTGGGAGAGATGGTCAGCGCCTATACGGCATTTGCCAATCATGGTATCCGTACGGCTCCGCTGTTCGTGACGAGGATTGCTGATAATGAGGGAAATACCATTGCTGAGTTCCAGCCTCGCATGAATGAGGTGATCAGTGAGGAGAGTGCTCATAAGATGCTCTACATGTTGCAGGCTGTCGTGGATGGCGGTACGGCAGGACGTTTACGCTATAAATATAATATCCCTGGTGCTATTGCCGGTAAGACGGGTACAACTAACAATAACAGTGACGCTTGGTTTATGGGTATCACCCCTACGCTGGTCAGCGGTTGCTGGGTAGGCGGTGAGGATCGAGACATTCACTTCACCATGACGAGTATGGGACAAGGTGCCGCTGGCGCCCTCCCGGTATGGGCATATTACATGAAGAAAGTGTATGCTGACAAGCGTCTGGGGTATAATGGTGAGGCGGTCTTCGATCTGCCTGCAGATTATAACCCCTGTCAGTATGACGATTCTGGCTTAGAGGGTATCTCTGAGGAGGAAACCGAACAGATATTTGAATAGTTCTTTTTGGAAAGAATATGAAAAGTGGATGTGCCTATTTTGACACACCCACTCTGAGGCATCTCTTATTTGCTTGTCTCTAACGAGCTGCGCTTGTCACGCCGATAGGAACGGTAGTCGTCTAATGGGATTTCGATATCCGGCTCTGCGAGCTCTCCC
>CAJONQ010000009.1 GCA_905235835.1 uncultured Prevotella sp. | reverse complement strand
TATGTTTTCGCCCGGTATCGGCAATTTTTCAAGAAAAAGTTGTAATTTTGCGGCAAAAACAGGAATATATGCAAAACTCAATTATTGGTCGCAAAGAAGAAATCGCTCTGCTGGAGAAGTATATGTCTTCCAACCACTCAGAGTTCATAGCCATTTATGGACGCAGACGTGTGGGCAAGACATTCCTCATACGTCAGTATTTCCAAAACCAGTTTGCCTTTGACATGACAGGCATTATCGATGGAAAGAAAGCGGAGCAAATGACGGCTTTCAGTCATGCTATGAGACAACATGGCTACAAAGGCAGGAAGCCTGCCACATGGTTGGACGCGTTCTTCGCCTTGCGTGGTTTGCTGGAGCAAAAAGTGGAACAAGGAAAGCCATGCGTGGTGTTTATAGACGAGATGCCCTGTCTTGACACTCCGAAATCAGGCTTTGTTCATGCGCTGGGTCATTTCTGGAACAGCTGGGCAGCATGGCAGGCAGAGATGAAACTGATAGTCTGCGGTTCTGCAACCTCCTGGATGGTGCGGAATATTATTGACAACCATGGCGGACTGCACGACCGCGTGACTCACGAGATGGCGTTGAAACCCTTTACGCTCAGTGAGACGGAAGAGTATTTTCAGACCTTCGGTTTTCCTTGGTCCCGTTTAAGTGTGTTGCATACCTACATGGTGGTTGGTGGCGTACCATACTATCTCAGTCTGTTCAATCCTGATGAAAGTCCAGCACAAGGAATTGACCGCCTGTTCTTCTCTGAAAATGGAGAGCTGCAGAAAGAATACAGACGGCTGTTTGCTTCTCTGTTCAGGAATCCAGAACCTTATCTTGCTGTTATCAATCTGCTGGCGGCAAAGCCGTCCGGGATGACTCGCGAAGAGATACGAGAACAGTTGGGCGGCAATAACAACGGGCATCTGGGTGACCTGCTGACAGACCTTGTATATTGTGATTTCCTGCGACAATATAAGGTAAGGGAGAGAAAGGTGAAGACCAACTCGTCCATTTACAAGTTGGTGGACTTTTATACATTGTTCTACCACTCGTTCATCGGCAAGGCTTCCTTGAACACAAGCTATTGGACACGTCTGCAAGGCACGCCCACAGTGAACACATGGCTCGGACTGGCGTATGAGCGTGTCTGTATGGCCCATGTGCCGCAGATAAAGAGAGCCTTGGGTATTGGCAGTGTAGTGACGGAAGCTTATTCTTGGCGTAGCAGAGACTCGGAGCATCCTGCTCAAATCGACTTGTTGATAGAACGTGCCGACAAGATGATCAATCTCTGTGAGATTAAGTACAGCGAAACAGAATACAGTCTTTCGCAGGAAGAGTATCTGAGTATTGGGCGCAGGGTTGAAAGTCTCAGAACTGCCATACAGACGCATTACGGCATCGTCCCCACGCTCATCACCACCTTTGGTCTGTCAAGGGGAATGTATGCGGACTCCATTCATGCCTCGGTGGTTTTGGATGACCTTTTCCTGAGATAAATATTGCATTGGGTAGGGCAGATGCCTCCGGTCGATGATGAAGATGCCTTGCGTTGGGTGAGTGGGTGATAAATAGCGATAAATGTAAAGAATACACCTCTATATTCCGTCCACTCTTTTGTGGATAGGGCGGAAACGTAAGTGGCTTGTTCTGTGCGAGTTGTGTTTTTCCCGTATCTGTATTTATCCACTTTTTTCCCCTCGTCTTATTTTTACCTTATTATATTTTATAATTTTGTTGCCGTAATCTCCCCATGATGGGGGGAGCCCTGTTTGACACATTTTTTATTCAATAACTAAATAGTAACATTATGAGAAAAACTTTATTACTTTTAACTGTCTTGCTGACGTCACTCATGACGTTTGCACAGACAAACCTGTCGCGGCTTGAAGGCACTGTCGCCACAGCCTCGGGGTATGAGGGCGATTATGCACCCGCTAATGCTATTGATGGCAATACGGGAACTCGTTGGGGGTCTAACTTTGAAAATAATACTGATACTGAATGGTTCCAGATAGAATGGACATCAGCTCAGACCTTCAATACAGTAAGACTCCTTTGTGAAAATGCTATGAATGCTACTAACGCCCCAGAGTTGGCTTTTGACATTCAGACCTCTAATGATGGCTCTAACTGGACTACTCAGAGTCAAGTAACAGGGAAAAATGCAGGCAATAATGAGTACATTACTGTCAAACTTAATGAGGTTACTGCTAAATTTGTACGTTTCCAAGGAGTGAAGAAGGGTAATTATGGTTACACTTTCTTTGAGTTTGAAGTGTATAATATAGCTTCGCAGGTACTGACTTCCCTTGAGGTTTCTCCCTCTTTGGTGCAGGTCGGTAAGGCAACACAAATGACCTTTACCGCAAAGGATCAGATTGGTGCCGCACTGACTGAGGGTGTCACCTATCAAGCAACGAACGCTACACTTAATGGCACTACCCTGACAGCTACTTCCGTCGGTAACGTGACGATTACCGCTACTTATAATACTGTTTCTGTTGAAAAGACCATCAAGGCCACCAATGTGTCGGATCCTACGACGAATCCTACGGAGCCTACTGACCTCACTGCCAATGTGATTGCTGTGTATAGCGCGAAGTACAACAAGGGCATCATCGATAGCAACTCCGGATGGGGTAACGGCGGTGCACCCAATCCGTTCTATAAAACTGTTGAGGAAGTCGAGATCGCTGAGGGTCACAAGGTGGTACACGTCAAGGGTGCCGGCTTCAACAGCCGTCCCGCTCAAGAACCCGACAATACTGTTTACGACAAGATTCATGTCGCTCTCTATCCCTTCACCGCTACCACGGCAAAGATTTTCTCTGACAATGCTTACGGAGATGCCATCGTAGTGGATGACCTCGTTCCCGGGCAGTGGAACTACGTGGAGGTTGAAAACACACTTGCAAAAGCTAATTACTACCTCGTAGAGCTGGTAGGAGAGGAAGAGTTCTACCTCGACCACTTCTACTTCAGCAAGCCTGCCGTTGACGACAGTCTGGCTCCTACACTCGACGTTGCTGAAGTGGTGAGCTCCGGCATCGGCATCATCACCTTGAAGCTGAAAGCTACCGACGACAAGTCCACTCAGATTACCTACGTCATCAACGACGGTACGAATGATTACATCACGAAGGGCAACAGCGGTGCTGAGATTACCTACATCGTTCGTGGACTGGAGTTTGGCAAGGCATATACATTGAGCATCACCGCTCAGGATGACAACGAGAACGCTTCTTCCGCACGGCAAGTACAGGCCACAACTGCAACATTGACTGCTGCTCCTGCTCCGACTGAGGATGAAGACAATGTATATTCCCTTTTAAGCGATGCATACACAAACAACAACGGTTTCAAATATGCACAGTGGTGGGATGGTCAGGCAAAGTTTGAGGAGCTGACCATTGATAATAATAAGGTATGGCATATCTCCAACTTCGTATTTATTGGTTCCGAACATGCAGAGGTAGATGCCAGTGGATTTGGGAAACTCCATATGGATATATTGCCCGTAGGTGAGAACCAGACACTGGGCGTATGTCCTATCGGCACTGACAACAAGTGTGTCAACACGCTGGAACTGACTGCCAATCAATGGAATTCCGTTGATATCAGCATTGCCGACCTTATCGCCGCAGGTCAGACCCTGACCAGTGTCAAGCAGCTCAAGCTGACCGGCAAGGATGGTGTTAATGGCAATGGAGAGCAGGAGTTCTACATCGACAATATCTATTATGTTAAAACTACCGGTCCCGTCACCAAGACTGTAACTTTCGTTAAACCTGTTGACTGGGGCAATACTATTAATGTATGGGCATGGAATGAGACAACGGGTGAGAACTTTACTGGTGGTTCTTGGCCTGGTGTTGCCGCTACTAACAATAATGACGGTACATACTCGTGGTCTACAACAGGTGATCCAGAATACATTATATTTAATGACGGTACTAACCAGACCAAAAACCTCCAGTTCGTAGCAGGTACTACCTATACTATTGAAGGTCTTGAGTTCACCGCTACCTTCAAGAACAGCATCGGCTGGGAGAACGTCTATGCTTACGCCTACACTGATGGCACTCCTGCGAAGGAGTATCTCGGTGGATGGCCCGGCACAGCGATGACACTCAATAATGGCGTATATACCATCAGCTTCAAGGCATCCGAGGCTCCTGCCAACATCATCTTCAACAACGGTAGTGGCGGTAAGGGCAACCAGACCGAAAACCTCGTATTCGAGGACGGCAAGGAGTACGACGTGGTTCCTGAGCAGCCCACCAGTGGCGAGGAAAGCTATATCATTGAGTCCGGCACGAACGAGGGCAAGGAACTGAAATATACTTGGGAATTCATACAGGAGGGTATGGATGTCACCGTGACCTTCGCCGTGACAGGTACTGACGAGATCGTTGGTCTCGTTGACGGTGCTGTTATAGACAGGAGTGTAGATCCTGCAGTGAATCATGATGGTCTGACCTACACATGGACAAACTGCACCGAGGGTCAGGAGATTAAGGCAGCTCACTTCTGGGCATTCGCTACTGGTGCTTATACCACTCCCGACTTCACCTATACCGTGAAGTCAGCACAGCCCATACGCAACACATATACCGCTACGTTCAAGAACTCTATCGGTTGGGATAATGTCTATGCTTACACCTATGGTCCTGAGACCCTCGGCAAATGGCCCGGCACTCAGTTGGAGACAGTAAATGACGTGCTCACCATCAGCTTCAAGGCTGCAGCTGCTCCTACCAACATCATCTTCAACAACGGTAGTGGCGGTAAGGGCAACCAGACCGAAGACCTCGTATTCGTGGACGGCAAGGAGTACGACATGATCTTGGCTATCAGTGCGCCCGATAAGCAGGACATCGTGAAGGTGACCGGTGAAATTACCGATGAAAACAAGGGCCAAGTAGAGAGTCTGACCGACGAAATGATTGACCTGAGCGGTGCTACCATTACTGCTTCCTCAGTGGAGATTACTGGCAACCCCAATGCCGTGGTTGTTGTGGCTGGTACTGTAGAGACAGCAGCTTCTTCTCGTCGTGCTGCTAACGATGCCATCACCACGCAGACCGCTGTCAAGGGCAACCGTGTCGTGAAGAGAGGTGATTACTACTTCCCCGTAGAGCAGCTGAAGTTTATCGACGATCCAAAGAACGGTTTGTGGACAGGCTCCTTCATCAGCGGCAACAATGCAGGCTGGAAGTACACCCGCACTTTGAAGGCTAACACCTATAATACGGTAGTGGTGCCCATCGGTACTACAGTTCCAGAAGGTGCTACCGCATACGAATTCTCTGCATACGATAACGGCACAGTGACCTTCACAGAGCTGGAAGGTGACATGGCTGCCGCCACACCTTACCTCGTCAAGGTAGGTGCTACTGACGTTGTCATCGAGATTAAGTCTACAGACGACTTCAACATCATTGAGGCTAACGCCAAGGCTACTGTGAAGGATGGCGCTACCTTCAAGGCAAACTACAAGAAGCAGAACATGAGTGATGTCTATGTATTGGAGACTGGTACGACTACTGCTACCTTCAAAAAGGCTGCCGATGCTAATATCGGTTCTTGCCGTGCTTATCTGACTGGTGTTGCTCCTGCTGCTGCAGGTTCTCAAGAGTTGACCATCGTATTAAGTGGTGAAACAACGGAGATTGGCACCATCAAGGCTGACGGTACTATCGACATGGAGAATACCGAGATATATGACCTCAGTGGTCGTCGTGTGAAGAATCCTGCCAAGGGTATCTACATCGTGAACGGCAAGAAGATTATTTTGAAGTAAGAAGACCCCTCCTTTCCTCCCCTGTTTAGGGGAGGGAAGAGGACTTTGTAATAATTATAATGGATAGATTTATGAAAAAGAAGTATATGGAACCAGCTGTTGAGGTGGTTGAACTGAATTACCAGACAGCATTACTTGCAGGCAGTGTTTCAGGTAGTATCACACCCGATGAGTTCGGTGGAGACGCCGGAGCTCGTGAGTTCGACGACCTCAACATCCTGTTAGGTGGAGATGATCCATTGAAAATGTTGCTTCCGTAATATTTAATGATTATAACTTAGTTGGAGGCTGTGTCGCGCTCAAAGGCAGGCACAGCCTTTTTAGACTAAAACAAGAAACAAAAGATTAAATGAGAAACTATCTATTAACAGTCATGGCGGCTCTGCTCATAGCCCCCTCGGTGACTCTTGCGCAGTCATCAGTGCCAGTGGGCAAGGGCAGCTATGCGGCTTACTCACCCCTGTCGAAGTCGAGGACATCGGAGCATGGGGGTGACCAGAGCCAGTATATGCAATACCGAAAGTTGTATATCCGTGAGAAGGCAGGACAGCCTATTCCCACCAACGACTGGTGGACGGACCTCATCAATGCCGACCGTGGACGGTCTGGCAAGGAGGTGACAGGACATCTGTGGTCGTATCCGCAGTATGTGCAGGGCATGAAATACGGTGTGGATATCCACTATCCGAAATACTGGGTGGACAACGGCACGGAGATGAAGGCACAGTCGAAGCTGACCGTCAGCGGTGGCGACGACTTCTATGCCACGGCACCGATGGCGGAGCAGTGGAGTGACTGGACGGTGACCTTCTCCGAGGAGAGCGGTACGCAGAAGATGCAGACCACCCTTGCCCATGGTGTCCCCTTCACCTGGATAGAGATGGAGAACGTCAGTCCCGTCATTACTGCCGTGAAGACCGACAATGACGGTGCCGACAACAAGCTGACCGGTTCCGTATCCGTCGATGTCATCGACGGAGCAGGCGCAGCCCTCACCAGCGGCAGCCACACGCAGTTCGTGGTGCGCATCAAGAACACGGCGACGCAAGACCTCTATGGCATCTACCTGCCTGAAGGTAGTACGGTGACGATAGACGGTGGCAAGGCTACCGTCACATTTGGTGGTGCCAAGCAGTTTGTGGTGGTGGCACTGCTGCAGCAGACCAGTGACCTGACGGCATACGGCACCTACGCCTATAGCAAGCCGACAGACACGAAGGTGTCGTGGGACTATGCCCAGGCAAGCGGTACGCTGACCACCCATTGGAAGGTGACAGCGGAAGACCTGCGTACCGGCTCCGCAACCAGTGATGTGCTGCAGGGATTCATCCCCCACCACTGGCGCAGTCCATACGCTACGTTCAGTCATACCTTCTTAGGTAATAGTTATGCCACCCCACGTGGCAAACTGAAACTTGCCGCAGGCAATGACCTGAGCATCAGTTATAAGTTCTCGGGTATGCTGCCATGGTATGCGATGCCCAACGACCTGACGGGTGACCATGCCTATGATGTCGCCAAGATGAAGACGATGCTGGAGGAGTATGCCCAGAAGGGTACCTTCGGCGGTGACACCTACTGGGGCGGTAAGGGACTGACACAGATGGCACTGTATATGTCGTTTGCCCGTGAGATGGGTGAGGAGGAACTCTTCCGCCAGTGCCACGACCGTCTGAAGGAGGCACTCGTCAACTGGCTGACCTATACGCCGGGTGAGGATAACTTCTTCTTTGCCTACGATCAGCGATACCATGGACTGATTGGTTATAACACCAGTTATGACAGTGACACCTATAACGACCACCATTTCCATTATGGTTACTACACCCTTGCCGCCGCTATGCTGGCACTGGTGGACAACGACTTCAAACAGAACTATGGGGAGATGATTAAGCTGGTGGCTCGTGACTATAACAACTACAAGCGAGACGACTGGGCTTGTTTCTTGCGTATGATGGATCCATGGGCTGGGCATTGCTATGCCGGCGGCATGGGTGACGGAGCCGGTAACGGTCAGGAGTCTACCTCCGAGTCGATGCAAGGGTGGGGCGGTATGTACCTGTTAGGTGTCGCCCTGGGTGACAATGAGCTGCGTGACGCCGGCATCTTCGGCTGGATCAGTGAGAGCCGTGCCACTGCCGAGTACTGGTTTGACCGTCATGGGGAGACCATCGGCGCCGACTTCCATACGACCAACAATCCCGACTATAACATCGACTATACGAAGTTCAAGCATAGGAAGGATGGGATAGTGGACTATATCCAACCTTGGAGCTCCAACCTCACCAGTCACGGTGTCGGATGGTGGACCTGGTTCGGCGGTGACCCCGTCTTCATGCAGGGTATCCAGTGGATGCCCATCTCTCCCGCCCTCGACTACTTAGGCGAGGACAAGGATTTTGCTGCCTGGGACTACGATTACCTGATGGCTATCAAGGAGCATAAGGGTTGGGACGGCACGGGTGGTATTGGTGACGCTGACCTGCGTGACTCCGACTGGGGCAATGTGGTACTGAGCTACCGCCAATGGAGTGACCCCGACGATGCCGCTGCTATCTTCGACGAGGGCTGGACGAAAGGCTGGGGTACGATGACGACCAGTTCTACCAACGGTATCACCTATTTCGTCACCCACTCACACCGTACCTACGGGGACATCGTGTGGAGCGTGACCGCCGACTATCCTACGGCTCGTGTCTATGACAAGGGGGGCGTGAAGACCCATATCGCCTATAACCCCACGGATGCGGAGATCACCGTCCACTATAGTGATGGCACAAACCTTGTGGTGCCTGCCCGACAGATGAAAGTGGAGGGTGTCACCTCTGCTGCGTATAATTATGTCTATCCTGTGGACGACTCAGAGCCAGACCTGCGTGAGCAACTGGTAATGAAGAACCTCGCCTTAGGAAAGTCCTGTACGGAGAGCAGCCATGAGAATGAAGGAACCAAGAAGGAGGGTGCCACTGATGGCAACTTAGAAACCCGCTGGGGCAGTGCCCATAAGGATAATGAGTGGTTGCAGGTAGACCTCGAGGAGAATGCTAATATATATAAGGTACGCGTAAGATGGGAGGCAAGTTATGCCTCAGAGTATCGCATCGAACTGCGTGACACGGAGGATGGTGCCCCCACTTACAGTATGACGGGCGCCGGAAAATCGAACGACTGGACGGAGCTCGCCATGGGTGACCATAAAGGGCGTTATGTCCGACTGGTGGGTGTGAAGCGTGGCACCGGGTACGGTACCTCCCTCTTTGAGTTGGAGGTGTACGGACGACCAGCCTCTGCGGCAGACGATGCCCTGATGGGTGTGGAGATCACCAGTGCCGATGAGGTACTGAAACAAGGTGTTGCCACGGAACTATCCATCAAGGGCTATGACTATGCAGGGAATGCCAAGAGTGTCGCTGCCACGTGGAGCAGTGCGGACGGTACGTTCAGCGGCAGCAAGTTCACCCCGTCGAAGTATGGGAATGTCAGTGTGACGGCAACGGTCGACGGTATGACCGCCACCAAGACCCTGCCCGTAGAGGAGAGTCTGAAACTCGCATCGTTGACCTTTGAGGTGCCGGGCATCCTGGTGAAGGATATTGAGACCGCCTTCACCATAGAGGGCAAAGACCAGTTTGGCGCTCCCTTTGCCATGACACCAGACTATGAGGTAAGTGCAGGACTGACGGTTGACGCTGAGGCAAAGACCATTACGGCGACAGCGGAAGGTACCTATACCGTGAAGGCTAAAGTCGGTACTATAACGAGCGAGGCAGAGGTGCTGGTCATCAACGAAGCCGTGGATGCTCCTGCTACGCTCAGCGATAAGGTGGTGATCTTCGTGGGACAAGAGGAGTCGTCGATGAACTTCGACTACAACGGAGGCTCTCAGCGCACCGGTCCTTCCTTCGACCTCACCCCGACCTGTCGTGCTATCTTTGTGAAGCAGTTGGGTACCTGTGGCTTCGGTGCCTTAGGTAATATCGACTTAGAGGGTGCTAACATGCTGCATGCCGATGTCTACCCCTTGGCGGATGCCCCTGCTTTCAGTATTCATATCGAGGGAGCCCCTGGCAACAAGGAGTATGCCAAGGCATTGAAGGGAGGACAGTGGAACAGCATTGACCTGCCGATTACCAATACGACGGCAAACTGGCTGTTCTTCTCGTTCAACGACTATAAGGCTGGTACGAATGCCGCCCTGATCGCCAATGTGTATTTCTATACCGAGACGGGTGATAAGGTGTTTGTGGGTGATCCCGACTCTAAGGGTATCTCTACGGTCACCTCCTTTGGTACGGGTCTGACAGATGATAATGTGGAGCAGTTCCTCAGTGATATCGCCGCATTGCCGAAGACAACGACCGCTATCGACCTGAGTGGTGTCACTTTAGGCAATACCACTCCGATGACTATCACCACGGAAAACCCGAATGTCATCATCCTGCTGAATGGAACTGGTGGCGACGACGGTGCGGCATCGGCACAGCAAGCGAAGTTGACCAACAGTCAGAATCTTGCCTATAATTCTGGTGGCTGGATTCTGCCGTTGAAGGATACCGGTTTCAAGGTAGTGTTCGAGGACGGCTATGCCGTGCTGCCGATGAGTTTCGGACGCAACGCCACACTGACCTATAGCCGTACCATCCTGGCAGGAGAGTATGGCACCTGCTGTCTGCCCCGTGATATCACTGTCCCTGCAGGCTTGGATGTCTACGAGCTGAATAAGGTGACCGCTGATGCGATTGACTTCAAGAAGGTGACAGGTATCACCGCCTACAAGCCTTACCTGCTCCATAATGCCACTTCTTCTCCCATCGTGCTGTCCATCGATGGCACGAAAGGTAATGTGGAACTGGCTCGTGGCGTGGAGAACCGGATGACGGAAGTCAATAAAGTACGCTTTATCGGTAACTTCCAACAGTTCGCTGTCAGTGGCACCGAGGGCTATGCCGCCTTCAAGAGCACTGGTCAGTTGTCATGGCTGAATACGGAAGGTACTGTGGTAGGCAGTTTCCGTGCTTACCTCGCCGATGTGCCTGCCGGAGCCCGTGTACTGTTTGACGGTGTCACCGCCATAGAGCGTCTGGAACTTAAAGCCTCATGGACAGACGGTTGCTACTATGACCTGCGTGGTCGTCGGTTAGGAACCAATCGCCCGTCGCAGAAGGGTATCTATATCTATCAGGGCAAGACCGTTGTAGTGAAGTAATGGTATGACGAATCTAAAAATGAACAGTAATATGAAACGTAAAGATTATAGTACCCCCACAACGGAACTGATAGAACTGCATACCATCCAGCCGCTGCTGCTCATCAGCGGGTCAGGTGTGCCGTCATCTTCCAGCGACCTCATAGAGTACCCGGGAGTAGGAGGTTTCTTCGGTCCTGACGAGGAAGTCGCCTCCCGTTTGTTTGATGGGTTCTAATGGAATGGGCAAAACTGCCCGTTGAAGTGTTAATTATCCCGATAAACACCCCGTTTATCGGGATAATTGTTTGATTTACACCTCTATATTTCGTCCACTCTTTTTGGATGGTCGATGATAACGCAAGTCGCTGGTTCCGTGTGAGTTATGTTTTTTATATAGATGAAATCATCCACTTTTTCATCATTGTATTAATGTACGCATTATAATTTTAAATATCTTTGCAATGAAAATCGCCCATAGGCTTAATGCTATTGGATATTTTATCACTAACCAAATAAAACAATTTATTAACGTATGAAAAAAAGCAAGTTTTTATTCTTGTTGCTGTCATTCATGATGATGTCAGCGACTGCTCTTGCCCAGAAGCATACCTATACGGGTACGGTCGTTGACGACCAGAACGAACCCGTCATTGGTGCTTCTGTCGTTCAGAAAGGTACCTCTAATGGTACGGTGACTGACTTCGACGGTAACTTCTCAGTGTCCGTCGATGAAGGTTCTACCTTGGTCATCTCTTACATCGGTCTGGTTACCCAGGAAGTGAAGGCAGCCAACAACCTGCGTGTCGTCCTGAAATCAGATGACAAACTGCTGGATGAGGTAGTCGTCATCGGTTACGGTGTTCAGAAGAAGAGCGTGGTAACAGCCTCTATCGCCAAGGTGAGCGCTGATGACTTAGCAGGAAAAGGTGCTGTCCGTATGGATAATGCGCTGAAAGGTCTTGCAGCCGGTGTGAACGTAACCTCTAATTCTGGTCAGCCTGGTGAAGGTTCCCGCATTCGTGTCCGTGGTACAGGTACTATTAATAATAGTGACCCCTTGTACATCGTAGACGGTATGCCAATCACCGGTGGTCTTGACATTGTTAATCCTAATGATATCGAGTCTATCGAGGTGCTGAAGGATGCTGCATCTGGTGCCATCTACGGTGCCCGTGCCGCCAATGGTGTCATCCTTGTTACCACCAAGAAAGGTAAGGTCGGTAAGGCACAGATTAACTACAACTTCTCATACGGATGGCAGAGCGCATGGAAAAAGCGTGACGTGACATCCGCGAAAGACTATGCGATATTGCAGAATGAGTATGCTTTGGCAGGTGGATCCGCTCCTAAGTTCGATCCAGCGAATCTGTTAGATTCTAATGGAAATCCTATTCAAGGTTTTGGTACTGACTGGCAGGGTCTCGTGTTCAACGACAATGCTCCTGTGATGAACCACGACGTGACCATCAGTGGTGCTACCGAGAAGTTGAACTACTATCTCTCAATGGGTTACTTTAAACAGGACGGTATCGTCGGTGGTGACAAAGGTCAGTCAAATTATGACAAGCTGACACTTCGCTCTAATACCTTCTATAATATCCTGGATGCAGAGAAAGAGCGTAACTTCTTAAACAAGGTTGATTTGAATGTCAATGTCAGCTACATCCGTACACACTCTACAGGTATCGGTACCAACTCAGAGTATGGTTCTGTATTAGGCTCTGCTCTCTATCTGGCTCCCACACTGGCTCCCGTTGCTCTGGGCGACGTGGCACAGGGTATGAAGGATGCCTATGAGGCAGATGGCACCTATCAGCTTCCTACCGACGGTGCAGGAAATCCCTATACCATCCCCGGCTACTTCGGTACTTATCAGGAGATGAACAACCCATTGGCTATGCTCTCGCTGAATCCCACCAAGAACTGGAGCCACCACTTCATGGCTAAGTTCGGCTTCGACGTACAGTTGTGGGACAACTTGAAGTATCACTTCAACTATAATGCCGACTTCTCATTCTGGGGCAACGAAGGCGCAACCCTTACGAGGTACCGTCTCTCTGGTAACAATCAGGCGGAGCATACCTCTGCAAGTATGTATAAGGCACAGAACAGCCAGTGGCAGGTTGAGAACACGCTGACTTACGACAAGACTTTCGGCAAGCACTCTATAGCCGTCGTTCTCGGTCAGTCTGCACTGAAGTCTAAGGGCGACGAACTGAGCGGTTGGAGATGGAATCTCATCAATATCAACAAGCCCAACTTTAACTACACCGACCCAGTGATGGAGTGGAATGAAGATCACACCAACGTGCAGGTTCCCTACGGAGTCGGCGGTGGTATTTGGGCTGAGCATCATCTGGCTTCTTACTTCGGTCGTTTGTCTTATAACTATGACGAGCGCTACATGTTCCAGGGTACTATTCGCCGTGACGGTTCGAGCCGCTTCGGTCCGAGTCACAAGTGGGGTACCTTCCCCTCCTTCTCATTAGGTTGGAACGTCACCAACGAGCCGTATTTCCAGAAAGTGAAGCAGGCCGCCAGACTGTCTAACTTTAAGGTTCGCTTCTCTTGGGGTAAGAATGGTAACGAGGAGATTGGTGATTTCGCCTATACGGTGCTTACTGCTATGGGTAACAACGTGCTCTTCGGTAATCCTGTTACCAAACAGTCGGGCTCAAAGGCTACTGCCATTGCCAACCCTGACCTGAAATGGGAGGAGAGTGAGCAGACAGACATCGGTATTGACTTAGGCTTCTTCAACAATAAGCTGACCTTCACTGTTGACTACTTCATCAAGAAGACTAATGGTATGATCATTACCATGCCAATACCTTCATACGTCGGTGAGACCAAGCCTCTCGGCAACGTCGGTGACATGGAGAACAAGGGTGTTGAGTTTGAGTTAGGCTACAAGTGGAATATTGCTGACGCACACTTCTCTGTCAAGGCTAACGCCTCTTATCTGAAGAACAAGCTGAAGAACCTCGGTAATGACACGGGCTTCCTGAATTTGGATGGTGTACAGGGTATCAGCGGTGGTGGTACACGTGCTGAGAACGGCAAGCCATTCCCATTCTTCTATGGTTACAAGACTAACGGTATCTTCCAGTCATGGGAAGAGGTGAATGCCTATTCAATAGAGGGCAGACTCATCCAGCCTAACGCACAGCCTGGTGATGTCCGCTTTGTTGACCTTAACGGTGACGGCGCCATTACCGACGATGACCGTACAGACATCGGTAACGGTACTCCTGACTGGACATTCGGTCTCAACTTGAATGCTGACTGGAAGGGCTTCGACTTCAATGCCTTCTTCCAGGGTGTCAGTGGCGCAGATGTGTTCGACGCCACCTATCGTACGGATGTGTTCTCTGGCAACTATCCCACATGGATGCTTGCACGCTGGACAGGTCCTGGCACGTCAACCAAGATTCCTCGCATGGGTGCTAACACCAACAACAACTGGAATATGTCTGACCTCTATGTCTATGACGGCAGTTACCTGCGCCTGAAGAACATCTCATTAGGTTACACCATTCCGCAGCACATCACAAAGCTGGCAGGCATCAGCCGCTTCCGCGTCTATGTGATGGCAGAGAACCTCTTCACTTGGACCAAGTATCACGGCTTCGACCCAGAAATCGGTAACGGTGGCACATCACTCGGTATCGACCGCGGTATCTATCCTCAGGCCCGTACATGGACGGTTGGTTTCAATCTTTCATTCTAAATCCTCAAAACAGCAATATATATGAAAACAAATAGATTTATTTTGATGGGAATGCTCGTCTCAGCAGTGGCTTTCACCAGTTGCTCTGACTCATTCCTCGAGGTGCAAAAGCCCGATGGTGATAACCTCGACACCTATTATAATACCCAAGCGCACATTGAGGAGGCAGTGATTGCTGCCTACGACCCCATTCACTGGCACGACTTCGGACTGGGCACATACAACGCGCTCAACATTTGCGCAGACATCATGGGTGACGATGTTTATGTGGGCGGTGCCAACTACGACGACATGAAGCACTGGCACATGCTGGCAGACTTCGTGGGCAACGGTGACAATACGCTGGGTTCCCTTTGGACTATTGACTACAGCGGTGTCAAACGTTGTAACGATGCCTTGTACTACATGGACAACTATGCTGTAGGCAATCTGAATGAAACATATGAGGCATTGGCTCGCGCTCAGGTTCGTACTATGAGAGTATACTATTACAATAACCTGTGGCACTACTTTGGTAATATTCCTTTCTATCTGAAAAACTTAGGCGAGCCTCCCTATACGGCTCCGCAGTTGTCGGCAGACGAGGTGTATGATCAGTTGATTGTCGAACTGGAAGAGGTATTGGAGGCTAACCAGTTGCCTATGAAGTGGGACAATTCCAATGCAGGTCGTGCCAGTCAAGCAATGGCGATTATGATGTATGCGGAGATGGTTGCGTATCAAAACGATAATTCCCGCTTCAGCAAAGCCCTCTCTTACTTGAAGACTATTATTAACAGTGGCGAATATGACTTATTCCCCGACTTTAAGGGATATTGGGACACTGACAACGAGTGGAATGTTGAGTCAATCTGGGAGATTAACTATGACAAGGACGTCACTGAGCGTGACTGGGGATCTCCCCTCGCTATCGGTGGTATGGTTATTCCGACTTTGATTTCTCCGAACTCATATCCTGGTGATGATGAGTGGGGTGCCGGTCAGGATGGCTGGGGCTTCATGCCCGTCCGCAAGGCTGTGAAGACACTGCTCGCCGGTGACAACCGTCTGGCTGGTACCGTCTGGGAGCCTACACTGTCCTACACCAAGCGTAATGCCGACACTGGTCTGTGGTTGCAGAAGTATCGTCCCTACGAGAAGAACAACAAGCCTGCTGTATCATCAGCTAACTTGAACTATAGCAATAATTATCGCTACTACCGCTATGCTGAGGCTCTGCTCTATGCTGCTGAGTTTGCAGTGCGTACAGGTCAAGATCAGAATCTGGCTGACGCATGGGTGACCAAGGTTCGCCAGCGTGCAGGATTAGGTCTCGTCAGTGGCGTTACGATTGATCAGATTCTCACTGAGCGCCACAAGGAGTTCATTGGCGAGGGCAAGCGTTACTTCGACCTCGTTCGTGCTGAAGGCATCTCTGGTGTCTCAAACCAGAACAAAGCTACGGGCGCACTCGTGCCGTTGGATCCCGAATCAGAGGGTGTAGCTTCGGATGCAGCCATCCGTACCCGCACTTGGACTCCCAACAAAAAGCATATTCCCATTGCACAGGCAGAACTTGACTCTGACCCAGAGTTGAAACAGAATGACGAGTACTTCCAGTAAAATTTAGTAACTTAACAATTTAAAGATTATGAAGACATTTAAATATATCATAGCGTCTCTGGTGGCACTTCCCTTGTTCTCAGCCTGTTCTGCTGACAAGTTCGATGGTGCAGACTTGAGCAATATTCCTGCTGCCTCAGACTATGCGGACATGATAACTTATAGTGTGGATCAGAACACTAATACTGCTACATTTGTCTTTGAAGAGACTGATGGCATTATCCCTGTCTGGGTAGTGGATGGTTCAGAGTATAATACCGGCTTCACCTTCACAAAGTATTGGCGCAAAAAAGGTGATTACACTGTCAAGT
Organism: uncultured Prevotella sp.; assembly: GCA_905235835.1. Classification (GTDB taxonomy): domain Bacteria; phylum Bacteroidota; class Bacteroidia; order Bacteroidales; family Bacteroidaceae; genus Prevotella. The sequence goes on along the minus strand of CAJONQ010000009.1, from coordinate 16,807 downwards.
GCTATGTGAAGAACCGCAATGGTATGAGTGATGGCTCTCTTGACTATACGGTGAACATTGAAAAGACGAAGATGAACGGTTTTGCCGGATTCGACGTAGAGAGCGATGACAATTTGTTCAAGAATGTTGATGTCGCTAATAACTGGACTACTTGGTTTGCTGACGGGGGATGGAATGAATTAGCACAGCAGCCTACTTTAAACAAAGTCAATGGTGAATATCGTCTCCATTTTGATGAGGTGGGTCCAGATCGTTGGCAGGGTCAGTTGGCATTCAACCATATTCCCGTCAATATCGAGGCAGGCAAGAAGTACGATTTCTCGGTCATTGTCACCTCTAACAAGAAATTGCCCGGTATGAAGATTAAGATTTGTAATGGTGCTGATGGATCTAGTGACTCTCCTGTCCTGATGGATGAGGATTTCGAGGTTCTTGCAGACGAGCCAATCTGTCTCTATGGCTCACTGCTTGAAGGATTTGCCAGCAATAAAGACCTGAAGTTCGTATTCGATTTCGGTGGCAGCGAGTCTCCTGCAGATGTTATAATGGAGAACTTTGTGCTGGTTGACCACGACAAGAACCCGATTGTGGCTCCCGAAAAGACCGTTGCTGTCAACTGGTGTGCAGTGGATTCTCCTGATAACCTCGGTGCTGGATTCAACACGGTAGGCTCTATGGCGTTCTGGTGGGCAAATGCCGACTGGCAGCAGGTTGGCGATCCGACATTCTCATATTCCGATGGTGTCTACACTATCGTTGCTACAGAGAATGGTGGTGCTGAGTGGCAAGGTCAGAGCAGCATCAACAATGTGAAGATCGACATGCAGGAAGGTCTCTACTACGACATCAAGTGCAAGGTTGTATCCAGTGCTGCAGTTGGTCGCTATACCCTTAAGGTTTGCCAGCAGAACGACGATGACAATTTCCTGTTAGCCAAGGGAGACCTGAAACTTAACGAGGGTGAGAACATCGTTCAGTTCACAAAGTTGGAGATGAAGAAGGGCGCTGCCAGTGAGATGAAGTGGATTTTTGACTTCGGTGGTACTCCCGTAGGCACAGAAATTAAGCTGAGTGACTTCATCCTTCAGAAGCACAACCCGAAATAAATGATATGCCATAAGAAGGGGTGGCGGGTCTAAACGGATTCGCTCCCCTTTTTTAGCTATAACTATAGTGTAATTTATATTAAAGGAAATAATGAAAAGCAAAGTGCAGAGATTTTTGTGTTTGGTGATGCTGCTGTCGGCTACCATGCTGGTAGCCTGTGGCGGTGACGACGCATCAGATGGTGGCGGTTCAGGAGGCTCAGGTGGTTCAACGACAATTACCGTCTCCCAAACCGACATCACCTTTCCTGCAACAGGGGGAAACTCTAAGGTGGATGTCTCCTGTACGGGGCGGGAATGGACTGCTTATTCTGACAAAGAGTGGCTGAAAGTTACCGTCAGTGGTTCTACTTCTCAGACAGGTAGTGTCACCATGACTGCCTCAGCCAATAAAGGTGGCATCCGCACGGCAATCGTTACTGTTAAGTCGGGTACAGCCATCAAGACTATCACCGTAACTCAGAGTGAGAGTCTGCAAGTGTCAGCCCAGGAAGTGTATTCTTCCTCCGTTGGTGAGTCCATCACCGTGGAAGTGTCCTGTGGAGGAGAATGGACGGCGGAGGCAGACGTTGACTGGCTGAGCACTAACAAGAGCGGAAATACGCTGACCATTACCACTGCCCCTAATGAGGTGAAGGAGTCACGAACAGGTCATGTGACGGTGACTGCCGATGGTGAGACTGCAGTGATTACAGTTTACCAAGAGTCTGCGGAAGACAGAGATATTGTAACTCCAGACGGCTACCGTTTGGTATGGCACGATGAGTTCTCCGAGGAAGAGGGCGATCAACTCAACAGTAATGACTGGGAGTGGGAGAACCAAAACGCAGGCTGGGTGAACAACGAACTTCAGAACTATCGCCCAGGTACTCAGACTATTGATGGAAAGCATACTACAGAAATAGTTAATGGCTATCTCCAGATCAACTGTTTCAAAGGCACTGACGGCAAGATATATTCCGGTCGTGTGAATGCCAAGAACGGTGGCAAGGGCTGGCAGTATGGCTATTTCGAGGCACGTATGCTGTTACCAAAGGGTAAGGGTACATGGCCTGCCTATTGGATGATGCCTATCTCTGTTGACTGGGTCAACGAGGGATGGCCTAAGTGCGGTGAGATAGACATTATGGAAGAGGTTGGCTACGTGCCCAACGAAGTGTCGTCAAGTCTGCATGCCGAGGGTCATAACCACACGAATAACACACAGGTGACGGCTGCCCGCAACATCGGCACCGCCGAGAGCGAATACCATGTCTATGCCATAGAATGGACAGCCGATTATATCAAGACCTACGTGGATGGTCAGTTACTCCTTTCTTATAATAGTGACCATACCGTTCGTAACTTCCCATACGACAAACCCTTCCACCTGATATTCAATCTGGCGTGGGGTGGCTCATGGGGCGGCAGGAATGGCGTAGACGAGTCGGCACTGCCTGTGACCATGAAGATTGATTATATCCGTGTATTCCAAAAGAAATAAAATGAAGATGCGAATCAACCGAATTCTTATATCTGTTGCCTTTATGCTTGCAGTCACAGGACTGCAAGCTAAGGGCGGCTTTGTCCGTGTAGACGGACCAAACCTGGTGAAGCCCAATGGGGAAAGATTGTTTATTCAGGGAACGAATTTAGGTAACTGGCTGAATCCCGAGGGGTATATGTTCGGGTTCTCCAAAACCAACTCCGCATGGATGATTGACCTGATGATCAAGGAGATGGTGGGCCCTGATGCCGCTGCTGATTTCTGGCAGGCGTTCAAAGAGAATTACATCACCCGAAAGGATATTGAGTTCATTGCCCGTCAAGGTGCCAATACCATCCGTTTGCCATTTAACTACAAGCTCTTTACCGATGAGGATTATATGGGACAGACGGGACAAAAGGATGGTTTTGAGCATATAGACAGTGTTGTCAGCTGGTGTAAGGCGAGCGGACTCTATCTGATCCTGGATATGCATGACTGCCCCGGCAGTCAGACGGGTGATAATATCGATGACGGCTATGGTTATCCGTGGCTCTTTGAGAGTGAGCGTGCCCAACAGCTGTTTTGTGACATCTGGCGTAAGATAGCATCCCGCTACCAGCATGAGACGACCATCCTTGGCTATGAGCTGATGAACGAGCCCATTGCCCACTTCTTTGAAAACAAAGACTCCCTGAACCAACTGTTGGAGCCGCTCTACAAGCGTGCCGTCAAGGCTATCCGTCAGGTGGACACCCACCATATTATATTATTAGGGGGTGCACGGTGGAACTCCGATTTCTTCATGTTTACCGACTGGACCTTTGATGACAACATCATGTACACCTGTCATCGCTATGGCGGTCCCGCTACCGCTGAGGCGATCAAGGACTATATCGACTTCCGTGACAAGACGGGACTGCCGATGTATATGGGGGAGATCGGTCATAATACGGATCAGTGGCAGGCACAGTTCGTCCGTGTCATGAAGGAGAATAATATAGGCTATACTTTCTGGCCCTACAAGAAGGTGGATACTTCCTGCATGATGGGCTTCGATCGCCCGGAGGGGTGGGACGGTGTCGTCGTGAAATACAGTGAGACTTCCCGTAACAGTTATAAGGAATGGCGTGAGGCACGACCGAACCAGCAACGGGCGAGGGAGCTGCTGATGCGCTTTGCGGAGAACACTCGTTATGAGAACTGTAAACCGCAAGAGAAATATATTCAGTCGATGGGACTGAAATAAACCAATAATAATACGATATAAAACTATAAATATGATGAAGAGTAAGATATTTGTATTTGTGATGGCTGCCCTTGGTTGGACCAGTGCGCCAAAGGCACAGTCTATCCCCGTCTATTTAGATGAGACGAAATCTGTAGAGGAAAGAGTGGAGGATGCCCTGAGCCGGATGACCCTCGACGAGAAGATCGCAGTCATCCACGCACAGTCGAAATTCTCCTCACCAGGTGTGAAACGACTGGGATTCCCCGATTTCTGGACAGACGACGGACCTCATGGTGTCCGCCCGGATGTGTTATGGGATGAATGGGTGCAGGCAGGACAGACCAATGACTCGTGTGTCGCCTTCCCCGCCCTGACGTGTCTTGCCGCCACATGGAATCCGCAGATGTCGAGACTCTATGGCGAGAGTCTTGCCGAGGAGGCGCTCTATCGTGGAAAGAATATGATACTGGGACCTGGCGTGAATATCTACCGCACCCCGCTGAACGGTCGTAACTTCGAGTATATGGGTGAGGACCCGTTCCTTGCCTCCCGCATGGTGGTACCCTATATCCAGGGTATGCAGTCGAAGGGCGTTGCAGCCTGTGTGAAGCACTATGCCCTGAACAACGACGAGGAGAACCGTTTCCACGTCAATGTTGCCGTCAGCGACCGTGCCTTGCACGAGATCTACCTGCCCGCTTTCAAGGCGGCAGTGCAGGAGGGTAAGGTATGGGGGCTTATGGGCTCCTATAACCGCTATAAGAAACAACATTGCTGTCATAATGCCGTGCTGCTCAACAAGATATTGAAAGGTGACTGGCAGTATGACGGTGTGGTGGTCAGCGACTGGGGCGGTACGCACAATACCGACGAGGCGGTCACTAATGGGCTGGACATGGAGTTTGGCTCCTGGACCGACGGTCTGAGAGACGGCTCTTCCAATGCCTACCATATGTATTTCCTGGCGGATGCCTACAAGCAGGCGATCCTGGAGGGTAAGTACACCACCAAGGAACTTGACGATAAGGTGCGCCGAGTGCTCCGTCTCTTCTATCGTACCACGATGAACCGTCAGAAGCCAGTGGGCTTCCTCTGCTCGGAGTCACACTACGAGGCGGCACTGAGGATTGCCGAGGAGGGTATCGTGCTGCTGAAGAACGACCGTAACACCCTGCCCATTCCCGCAGATGCGAAGATATTGGTGGTGGGAGAGAATGCCATCAAGATGATGACGGTGGGCGGCGGCTCCTCGTCGCTGAAAGTACAGCGTGAGATACTTCCGTTAGACGGTATGCGTGATCGTTTCCAGCATGTTGACTATGTCCGTGGCTATGTCGGTGATACCATCCAGAGCTATAACGGTGTGACGATGGGTCGCAGTCTTTATGACCTGCGTCCTCAGGCGGAACTGATCGCCGAGGCGGTGGAGAAAGCGAAGGCTGCCGACTATGTGGTGATCTTCGGTGGACTGAACAAGGCTGACTATCAGGACTGTGAGGGACACGACCGCAAGGACTACGCACTGCCTTACGGACAGGATGCGCTTATCGAAGCCATTGCGAAGGTGAATCCCCATGTGGTCTATGTGAATATCTCAGGTAATGGCGTGGAGATGCCTTGGCTGAAAGAGGTGCCTGCCGTCGTACAGGGCTGGTTTATCGGCTCGGAGAGCGGTGAGGCACTTGCCCGTGTCCTGAGCGGTGACGTGAACCCAAGCGGCAGACTGCCCTTCACCTGGTATCAGCAGTTGAATGACTGCGGTGCCCATGCCTTGAAGACCTACCCCGGAGAGTGGTCAGAGGAAGAGCATCTCCTGACGGAGGAGTATAAGGAGGGCATTTATGTCGGCTATCGCTGGACAGACAAGCAGAAAATAAAGCCCCTCTTTGCCTTTGGACATGGATTGAGTTACACCTCTTTTAATATAGGGAAAGCCGTGGCATCGGCAAATGAGATCACCAGAGACGGACAATGGTCTGTCGTGGTTCCTGTCACCAATACGGGACGGACGGCGGGTGCGGAGGTCGTACAGCTCTATATCCATGATAAGAAATGCTCAGTGGACCGACCCGTGAAGGAGCTGAAGGCGTTCCAGAAAGTGTTCCTCCAGCCAGGAGAGACCCGTGAGGTGACACTGACCATCGGTATCGACGCACTGTCGTACTATGACGAGGCTACCCAGTCGTGGAAGGCTGAGGCTGGTGACTTCAATGCCCTTATCGGTACGGCAGCGGACCAGATAGCACAGCAACTTACATTTAAACTGAAAGACTAAGGAGACCATGAGGAAAGTAATACTGATTCTGACCGTCCTGCTCTTGACACTCCCTGGCTTTGCCCAAGGGAAGATAGATGTTGTCAACGACTCCCAAGGGAGCCGGTTGACGATTGACGGCAAGCCTTTCTTCCTGAAAGGCATGAACTGGGATTATTTTCCTATTGGTACCAACTATGCCTACAGCTTGTGGGAACAGCCTGAGGACGTGATAAAAGCGGCACTGGATAACGAGATGGGTCTTCTAAGGAAGATGGGCGTGAATGTCATCAGACAGTATAACACCATTCCGCCCCGTTGGATCAAGTATATCTACGAGAAGTATGGCATCTACACGATGATCAACCATTCTTTCGGTCGCTATGGGCTGACCATCAACGGGACGTGGTATGGTAATACCGACTATTGCCGTGATGATGTGAGAAAGCTGTTGCTGCAAGAGGTGGATGACTTTGTAAAGACCTATCAGGGAACACCGGGTGTGCTGCTGTACCTGTTAGGCAACGAGAATAACTACGGATTGTTTTGGACTGGCGCAGAGTCAGAGGATCTTCCTGTAGGAGAGAAACTTCATGACAGAAGGGCGAGGTGCCTGTATGAGCTGCTGGAGGAAGCCACGTTGAGGATCAAGACCGTCGACACCTCCGTTCCTGTAGCCATCTGTAATGGTGACTTGCAGTTCATAGACATCATCGCCGATGTGTGCAAGGACATCGATATACTGGGTGTCAACAGTTATCGCGGAGATTCCTTTGATGTGTTGTTCAGCGACGTGAGGAAGAAATACAATAAACCGGTACTCCTCACTGAGTTCGGAGCCGATGCCTATAACGCCGTCACCCATCAGGAAGCCCAAAGGGAACAGGCGGAGATACTGCTGAACAACTGGCAGGAGATCTATCTCAATGCTGCCGGCATGGGGGAGAGTGGTAACTGTATAGGAGGCTTCACGTTCCAGTTCAGTGACGGCTGGTGGAAGTATGGTCAGACAAAGAATCTGGATGTCCACGACAACCATGCCTCATGGAAGAACGGAGGGTATAAGTTTGACTATGTGCCTGACGAGAATAACATGAACGAGGAGTGGTTTGGCATCTGTGCCAAGGGACAGCCTGATGACAAGGGGCTCTATGAGCTGATGCCCCGCAAGGCATACAAGGCTCTTCGCCGCATTCACGGTATCGACCCCTACCAGTCGACACCGACAGCCATCGTACAGCGTTTTGACAGTGTTAGAAATCAAATCAAATAAGGAAAGAACAATAATTAATAGTTTAAGGTGATGAAAAATGAAAAGAGCGCTTTAGAGGAATTTTCCCAGATACAGCATATTGATGAGATGGAGCCATTCTTCATGAATATCGTGAGTGGCACAGACCTATGGACTTTTATGTCGAGTAACGGAGGTATCACGGCAGGTCGCCGCAGTGCTGACTGGGCACTCTTCCCCTATGAGACTGATGACAGGGTGACCGCATCGGCAGAGAACACAGGAAGTAAGACCCTTATCCGCCGAGAGGGAGATACCCGCTGCTGGGAACCATTCTCTATTCGCAGTGAGGCACAGTTCAATATAGAAAGGAACCTGTATAAGAACCGTATCGGCAACAGCGTCATCTTTGAGGAGATTAACCATGACTGGCAACTCACTTTCCGTTGGCAATGGACGGCAGGCGACCTCTTCGGCTTTCAGCGTAAGGCAACCTTGACGAACCTCGGGACGGAGGCTGTCAGTCTCGAGTTGTTGGACGGATTACAGAATGTCATGCCCTGCGGTGTGCCCAGCGGACTGCAACAGGCATCCAGTAACTTGGTGAACGCCTATAAGGAGACACGACTGGAGCCACAGACCGGTATGGGTCTGTTCAGTCTGAGCGCCATCATCATTGACCGTGCGGAGCCCAGTGAGGCACTGCGTTGTAATGTGGTATGGCAGGTGGGACTGGACAATCCCACACACCTGCTCTCCTCGGCGCAGGTACCTGCCTTCCGAAAAGGGCTGCCCTTGCAGGAGGAGACCCTGGTGAAGGGGGAGCGTGGCGCCTATCTGTTAGGAACAGCTGTCACCTTGAAGGCAGAAGAGGAGAAGTCATGGACGATAGTGGCTGACGTGATGAAAGACCAGACTCAGGTGGTGGCTCTTCGCGCACTGCTGGCAGGTCATACCGAACTGTTGCATAAGCCGTCGTTCGTCAAAGAGAAAATGTCGGTGAAGGACATCCTCGACGAAGACCTGAAGGATGCCGAGAACTTGCTGGTGCAGTTGGTGGCTCAGGCAGACGGTATACAGACCACTGCCGACAAAACCCGTACGGCACGTCATTTCTCTAATACGATGTTCAACATCATGCGTGGTGGAATACCCATGGGTAGTCCTACCCCTGACAACCCACTGCCATTAGGCTTCAGCCGCCGTCATGGAGACCCTACGCGTCCTTGGAACAAATTCAATATTAATACGACCGACCCTGTTACGGGCAACCCTGTCTTAGACTATGAGGGAAACTGGCGTGACATCTTCCAGAACTGGGAGGCGCTTGCCGTGTCATATCCTACACTGCTGAAACCGATGACCGATAAGTTCCTGTGTTGCTCGACAGCCGACGGCTATAACCCCTATCGTGTCACCAAGGACGGTTTTGACTGGGAGACAGTGGATCCGTCAGACCCATGGTCGTATATCGGCTATTGGGGAGATCACCAGATTATCTATCTGTTGCGCTTGATGGAGGCGGAGGAGGCCCATACACCGGGAGAAATCGCAGGTCGTCTGGACACACCAGCCTATCCCTTTGCCAATGTACCCTATCGTATCAAGACGTATCAGGAGATTCTTCTGAACCCTAAGGATACCATCCGTTTCGATACCTCACTGAATAACCAGATCAAGAAGGAGATGGCAGTGAAGGGGATTGACGCCGCCCTCCTGAAAGATGCCGACGGCAAGACCGTCAAAGTGTCACTGTTGGAGAAACTGCTGGTATCACTATTGGCTAAGCTCTCTAACTTCATACCTGATGGCGGTATCTGGATGAACACCCAGCGTCCCGAATGGAATGACGCCAATAATGCGTTGGTAGGCGGCGGACTGTCGGTAGTGACATTGTGTTACCTGCACCGTGCCCTGTTGTTCTACCGTGACATCGTGGCTGCCTCACCGACAGCGGCGTTTACGCTCTCCCGTGAGGTAAGCTCATGGATGAATAGTACAAAGGATGCCCTTGCACTGACATCCACACAGGAGGTCATGGATGCCTTGGGCGAGGCTTCAACAACCTATAGACAAAAGATATACACCCAGTCGTTCAGCGAGGGCAACGTCCAGGTACAGCGGGATGATGTGGTGGCATTCCTGACTGCGGCACTGGCTCCTGTGGAGCGTAGTATCCGTGCCAATCGCAGAAAGGACGGTCTGTATCACTCATATAATATCCTGGAACTGTCAAAAGGACGTTTTGCCGGTATCCGCACACTGTCGGAAATGCTGGAGGGACAGGTTGCCGTGCTTAGCTCTGGCGTACTCTCTCCCAAGGAGGCACTTGCCGTATTGGATGCCCTTCGTGACAGTCGTCTGTACAGGGAAGACCAGCAGAGCTATATGCTCTATCCCAACAAGGAGCTGCCTGGTTTCCTGGAGAAGAACTGTCTGCCAAAGGATGCCCTTGACCGCTCTGCATTGCTGAGCGAGATGGTCAAAGACGGTGACAAGCGTCTGGTCAGTAAGGATGTGTGTGGGGCACTGCACTTCAACGGTACCTTCCGTAATGCCGGTGACCTTGCCGCAGCGATGAAGACCATCGGTGTGCAGGAGGAAGAGCAGGAAATCCTGTTTGATTTATTTGAGGAGACTTTCAATCATAAGGAGTTTACAGGAAGAAGTGGTACCTTCTATGCCTATGAGGGACTGGGCAGCATCTACTGGCACATGGTGTCGAAACTGGTGGTTGCCACACAGGAGTGTTACTTCCAGGCACTGGATGCTAACGCCCCTGAGACAGAAGCACTTGCCAAGCACTATCATGCCATCCTGGAAGGAACAGGTATTCACAAGGACGCACGTCAATATGGCGCCTTCTCGACGGATGCCTACTCACATACCCCATGGGGCAAGGGCGTCCGTCAGCCAGGTATGACAGGACAAGTAAAAGAAGACATCCTTAGTCGATTCGGTGAACTGGGCGTCCGTGTAAAGGACGGTAAGGTGTCTTTCCGTCCCACCCTGTTAAGAGATGATGAGTACTTGCCGGACGGTACCCTCACCTTCTCGTACTGTGGTGCCCAGATTATCTACCACCGTGGACAAGGTGACGGTATCACATTGACGGAAGCTGACAGTGCCCGTCTGTTTGCCCGTCAGATGACAGAATTGGAGATTAATGTATAACTAAAAACAATGATAATCGAATGAAGACAAAAGCATTATTGATGATGGCACTTGCACTACAGGCATGCTCCCAGAAAGAGAATATGACAGTCTGGGAAACCAACTCGGCGGGTGACCAACTGGTACAGAAAACCGAGTTTACCTCCTTGGAGAACAAAGTGGTAGTTGAAGTTAACAGTAGTGAGGAACGTCAGACACTCGTTGGTATTGGCGGTTCTTTCACAGAGGCAACCTCCTCGCTGTTGGCACGGATGAGCAAAGAGAAACGTCAGGAAGTGATAGATGCCTATTTCGGAGAAAAAGGTTCCCGTTACTCCCTCACCCGTACCCATATCGGGTCCTGTGATTTCTCGAAGGGCAACTATTGCTATGACGAGGTAAAGGGTGACACCTTGTTAAAGAACTTCAGCATCAAAGTTGATGAGGAGACATTGCTGCCGCTGATTAAGGATGCCCAGGCAGCCTCACGTGACGGTTTCAAAATCGTGGCGTCACCATGGTCTGCCCCCTTCTGGATGAAGGACAATCAGAATTATGTGGGCGGTGCCCTGCTCCCCGAGTGTCAGCAGGTGTATGCTAACTATCTGGTGAAATACCTGGAGGCATACAAGGCTCAAGGCGTGGACATCTGGGGTATCACTCCCGTGAACGAGCCTTACGGTAACAACAACAACTGGGAAAGCATGTACTTCGACCCGAAGTATGAGGCTGCCTTTGTACGTGACTACATGGGTCCCACCTTTGAGAAAGCCGGATTCGGTGATGTGCAGATACTGGGTTACGACCAGAACCGTGGCGGTATCCCACAATGGGTAGATGCGATGTATGCCGACGAGGCTACGGCAAAATATTTCGGCGGTCTTGCCGTCCACTGGTATGAGAGTACCGTTGAGTGGCTGCCTGATATGCTGAACCTTGCCCATGAAAAGGCACCGCAGAAACACCTCGTCCAGACAGAAGGATGCTGTGATGCGGAGATACCTATCTGGAAAGACGACGCCTGGTACTGGAAGTGCGAGGGTACGGACTGGGGATGGGACTGGGCGCCTGATGACCAGAAATATCTGCATCCTAAGTATGTGCCGGTATTCCGCTATGCCCGTGACTTGATAGGTTGTCTGAACAGCTGGGTAGACGGCTGGATTGACTGGAACATGGTATTGGATCGTCAGGGCGGTCCCAACTGGGCTAAGAACTGGTGTCTGGCTCCTGTCATCGTCGACCCCGAAACTGATGAGGTGTATTTCACCCCTATGTATTATGCACTGGCTCACTTCAGCCGTTTCCTCCGTCCTGGTGCCAAAGTGCTGGGTGTGAAGTGTGAGAGCAAAGAAGTGATGGCTACCGCCGTCCGCAATCCGGATAATACACTGGCTGTCGTGGTGATCAATCAGGGACAGACACCTGTCGGTCTCGACCTTACCGTGGATGGTAAGCACTATGACTTGAGTATTTCTAAAGAGGCGATCCAAACCATCCTGCTGCCATGACACAAGTACAGACAACACTCTCCTCAGTCGGAAAGCTGAGTTGGGGGCAGAAACTCGCCTACGGCTCAGGTAGTCTGACCAACAACCTGCTGCCCGCCGCCTTGGGTGTGTTCATGTTCTTCCTTGTCACAGGATTCGGCATGGACCCCTTCCTGGCAGGTCTCTTAGGCGGCATACCGCGTTTCTTCGACGCACTGACAGACCCTATCATGGGCTATATCTCCGACAACAGCCGCACGGGATGGGGCCGTCGCCGTCCATACATCTTCATCGGTGCCATCGTCACCGGCATACTCTTCATCCTGCTGTGGCAGATGAGCCCGGAGGACGGTGAGACCTATAACTTCTGGTACTTCCTGGTGATGTCGCTGCTCTACATCACGGGCAACACCATCTTCAGCACCCCATTCATCGGACTGGGCTACGAGTTGTCTGACGACTACAACGAGCGCACCAAGGTGATGGGTATCGCCAACATCATCGGACAGACGGCATGGATGATCGTGCCCTGGTTCTGGGCATTGATCTCTAATCCCGACTATATCTTCGCCACACAGGTGGAAGGTGTCCGCAAACTGTCTATCGCTGTCGGTGCACTGTGTATCCTCACAGGTGTCATCCCTGCCATCTTCTGCAAGGAGCCGCCACTGCCCGCCGAGGATAAAGATCGTCAGGGCATCACCCTCTCGGGAATGTGGAACGTCGTGAAGGACGTATTCAAAAACCTTGGCGAAGTATTCACCAACCGTCCGTTCCTGCGCCTTTGCGTAGCTACCTTCTTGGTATATAACGGTTTCCAGATAGTGGCAGCTTTCGCCAACTACATCATTGTGTATTACATGTTCAACGGTGACTACTCGCTTGCCAACAACTGGCTGACATGGGAGTGGGTACCTACGCTCTTCCGCTCGGCTTCGGCATGGTTCGCAACCATCCAGGCCCTCATTACTGCCTTCCTGGTGATTCCTGCTGTCACGTGGATGGCTGGAAAATGGGGCAAGAAGCAGGCTTTCGTCATCTCCACCGTCATCAGTATCGTGGGATACGTGATGAAGTGGTGGGGCTTCAGCCCGGAGAACCCCTGGCTGATGTTCCTGCCGTTGCCTCTGATGTCGTTCGGTATGGGCGGACTGTTCACGCTGATGATGTCGATGACGGCTGACGTGTGCGACCTGGACGAGCTGAAGAACGGACTGCCGCGCAAGGAGAGCCAGTTCGGAGCCATCTACTGGTGGATGGTGAAGATGGGACAGTCATTAGCTCTGGTGCTGAGCGGTGCTGTGCTCAAATGGGTGGCGTTCGACCAGAACGTTGCCATACAGACGCCGGAGACCCTCACCAATCTGCGTCTTTCCGACATCATCATACCGGCAGGCTCTGCCTTTGTCGCCATCTTCGTGATGCTGGGCTATGACCTGACCGAAGACAAGATGAAGGACATCAAGGCAAAACTGAAAGCCAGAATGATCCAGCATCAGTAAACGGGTTATTCTTCAACAGTCACATGAGAAAAAATGGGGCTGTTGAAGAACATTTATAACAAAAAAGGCGATATATTCGCCTTTTTTTGGTATATTTGCCCCCAAAATGAAATTTGCTTATGAGATATTTGATGACCTTAGTATATATACTGACCTCTATTTCGGTATTTGGACAGTCTCCAAATCAAGGAGCATTATTAGAGGAGATTGATAAGGAAATCACCCGTTTCCCCATTTATGTCGCACAGCATGAAGACCTCATCATGAGGGCTCGTAAGCGTTTTAATGCGGCAGAGGGTCCTTCCGTCAAATATGAGGATGCCCTGCAGCTTTACGAGTTATATAAGGCTTTTGTCAGTGACTCTGCCATCCATTTCCTGGCGGAGGCTATTAAATATGCGGACCTGGCGAACACCCCCTCTGAGGCAGTACGCTGCCGCTGTCTGATGGCGATACGCTGTACCAATGTCGGTATGTATGACGAGGCCCAGATCACATTGGACAGTATTAATATCGAAGGACTTGACAAGACTGTTTTGGGTGAATATTATAAGGCTCGCACAATAGTTTATAATGAGCTTGCCTACTACACCCAACTGGAGAATATGCGACAGCATTATTGGCAATTGGCGAATAAATACGAGGCATTAATGCACGAAAATTGCCCCCCCCCAGGATCCGGAATGTTTGCTGCGTCGGGAGTTGGCAAAGCAAAATGCCGGTGACCTGAAAGCCTCCTTGAAAATCAACGATGAATGGTTGAGGACTGTGGAGAAAGGCAGTCATCCCTATGCGTTGGTGACCCTTTATCGCTATTTGGAGTATAAGGCACAAGGGGACAGCATTCAGATGATGAAATGGCTGACGGAGTCGGTACTTGCTGACATCCGTAACGGAGTGATGGACCAAGGGTCGATGTGGGAACTTGCCAATCAACTGCTGCTAAAGGGTGATATAGACCGTGCTTACCGATATATCAGCTTTACCAGTGACTGTGCCAGTCGCTATGGCTCCAGACAACGCCGCTGGCAGATTACTCCTTTGTTGACAGCGATAGCCAATGACTATAAAGCTAAGAGTGAGCGGACACGCACCCAGCTATGGGTATTGCTGGGAGGTATCAGTGTTCTTGCCTTGCTGTTGATGATAGCCTATTTCTTCGTCAGACGGCGGAACCTGCAGCTCGCCATGGCACGTAATGCGCTCCATGAGACCAATGCTCAGTTGGCGACCCTCAATCAGGAGCTGCAGGATGCCAATGGTCAATTGTCGTCTACCAATGAGCAATTTGCGACGCTTAACTATAAACTGGAGGAAGCCAACAAAGTGAAGGATGAGTATATCGGACGCTTCCTCTCTCTTTGCTCCCAGTATGTGGACAAACTCGACAACTATCGGAAGATGGTGAACAAGAAGATGAAGAACAAAGAGCTTGATGAGCTCTACCGCATCACAAAATCCACCGAGCTGAAAGAAGCGGAGATAGAGGAGCTGAACCTGAACTTCGATACTGTGTTCCTGCATCTTTTCCCCAATTTCATAGATGACTTCAATGCGTTGTTGGAGCCAGAGGCACAAATACATCCTAAGGAGGAAAACCGCCTGACAACGGATCTGCGTATCTTTGCCCTGATTCGCCTGGGTATTGAGGACTCCTCAAAGATTGCGGAGTTCCTGCATTATAGTGTCAATACCGTTTATAACTATCGTGCACGTATCAAAAATGGTGCCGTGGGTAACCGGGAGGCTTTTGAGCGTCAGGTGAAGAATTTGTGTAAGGTGAAGTAAACCAGATGGCTGAAATTGACAAACGCAGTTGGCATTTTATGACTTGTGCGTCGTATGGTTTGTTAATCAATGAAAAAAAACAGTCAAACGGACTTAAAAACTATGAACTATGAACTATGGACTATGAACTTTTTCGTATCTTTGCACAAGAGAATTATAAATATCACATTTAATTAATAGTATAATTATGGTAAATTACAAGGATTTAGGTCTCGTAAATACTCGCGAGATGTTCAAGAAGGCAGTATCAGGCGGTTATGCCATTCCAGCTTTCAACTTCAACACAATGGAGCAGATGCAGGCTATCGTACAGGCTGCTGTAGAGACAAAGTCACCTGTTATCATGCAGGTTTCTAAGGGTGCGCGTAACTATGCTAACGCTACTATCCTTCGCTACATGGCTGAGGGCGCAGTTGCTTACGCAAAGGAGTTGGGTTGTGAGAAACCTGAGATCGTGCTTCACCTCGACCACGGTGACAGCTTTGAGCTTTGCAAGGATTGTATCGACATGGGCTTCTCAAGCGTGATGTACGATGGCTCTTCACTTCCTTATGAGGAGAATATCAAGATCTCTCGTCAGGTTGTAGAGTATGCTCATAAGTATGATGTAACTGTTGAGTGTGAGCTCGGCGTACTCGCAGGTGTTGAGGATGAGGTTGCCTCTGAGGTAAGCCACTACACAAAGCCTGAGGAGGTCATCGACTTCGCTACCCGTACAGGTTGTGACTCTCTTGCCATCTCTATCGGTACTTCTCATGGCGCTTATAAGTTCAAGCCCGAGCAGTGCACACGTGACCCGAAGACTGGTAAGCTCGTTCCTCCTCCACTCGCATTCGACGTGCTGGCAGAGATTGAGCAGAAACTTCCTGGATTCCCCATCGTGCTCCATGGCTCTTCTTCTGTTCCTCAGGACGAGGTGGACACCATCAACCAGTTCGGTGGTAACCTGCCCGATGCAGTAGGTATCCCCGAGGAGCAGCTCCGCAAGGCTTCTAAGAGCGCTGTTTGTAAGATCAACATCGACTCAGACTCTCGTCTTGCCATGACTGCCGCTATCCGTAAGTACTGCATCCTGAGCACTTCGATCCTCGTCAGTATCTGAAGCCTGCTCGTGAGAACATGAAGAAGATGTACATCCACAAGATTGTGAATGTGCTCGGTTCTGACGGTAAGCTGGGTTAATCTCGCGCGTACATTATTATATAATATATAAGCCTCGGACATTCGTTCGGGGCTTTTTTTATGTTTTTATGCATAGAAGTGTTGCTTCGAAACCTCTATATAATATCCACTTTTAATTTCTTTTGTTTTAAATGTAACAGACTGATATTTAGTTGAATACGAAAACAATGGAGGGTAAAAGTTCCACTTTTTTCATTATACATACTTGTTTTATATTAAAGTAGGTTGTAATTTTGCACCGTCGGAAGTTAAATCGACAGATCATCACATAATCACAGAATATTAAACATTAATACATAACTAATTATGAAAAAAATCTTTAAAAGTCTGATGATGTTAACGGCAGTCGCCACGCTGACTGCTTGTGTGAAAGACAGTATGGATATGACGCAGGTGGAGAAGACC
>CAJONQ010000008.1 GCA_905235835.1 uncultured Prevotella sp. | reverse complement strand
AGGATTTCTTTGGAGTCTTAGATGGTGGGGGAAATACCGTCAGCGGTCTTACTTCACCAATCTTCAACACCTTGAGCGGCACGGTGTGCAACCTGAACCTGAGTGGTGTCGGCATCAGCGGCGGAGAGAATGTAGGTGCCGTGGCTCAGACAGCCAACGGCGGTGCACGCATCTATAACGTGGGCGTGCTCGACGGCACGGTCAGCGGCTCGGGCAATGTGGGCAGCATCGTGGGACTGCTCGACGGCTCCGCCCGCGTTATCAACTGCTTCAGTTATGCCACAGTCAACGGCGGCACCCACGTGGGCGGCATCGTGGGCTACAACAGCTATGCCTCCACCAATGCCTACTTGGGGACGATGGTGATGAATTGTATGTTCTACGGCAATGCCACGGGCACGGATGTGGCTCCTATCTATAATGGCAAAATCATCAACAACAACAGCGCGACGGGTCTCAACAACTTCAACTACTTCTCGGCAGAGGACTTCACGAGCACCATCAACACCTACAACTGCGCCCTCGGTGCCGAGAAGCGGTTCCTGACGCGCTTTGAGTTCTACCGGCAGATACTCAACAGCAACCGCGAGTTGGCGGCGTGGTATGTCGATGGCTCCCACGACCGCAGCAAAATGTATAAGTGGGTACTGGAGACGGCAGACAGGACGATATCCAATCCCAAGCCCTATCCCGTGCTTCGTCCGCAGGGCACCTATCCCAGCATTATCAATATAGATGCGGCGAATGCTCCCGACAGCACAATTGTAGGGCGCAATCACGGCGGAAATCTCGGCAAGACGCTTAGCGTGACCATCAGCGGCGTGGGCAGCAATGCCCCCACGGGAGCCAGCATCACCACTGGAAGTCTCACGCTCACCCGCACCGACAAGGACTTCGACCGCTACAACTTCAACTACGACAAGGTGCAACTGCCCTACTACAACGCCGTGGGTACGGGTAACTACACCCATAACAAGGTGGTGACGGGCTGGAAGATTACCGCCATCACGGACGGCACGGAGGGCAAGTTTACGGGTACGGGGGCTGACGTAGTGTTCGACGGTGAGGGGAATGTCACCGACACGCCCTACAACTTCGCCGACCGCAACTGCACGCGGAAAGACCTCTATAGCGTTACGGGCCGCGTATTCTCGCAGGGTGCCTACTTCGACGTGCCCTACGGCGTGACCGCCATCACCATTGAGCCTTACTGGGCTGCATGTGTCTATCTCTCCGACCCCTACTATGATAAGGCCTATAATGCAAACTACGATTCCTACGACGTGGCAGCAATGGGTGTGCGCTATCAGAATGGCAACACCTATAGCATCAATGGAGATGATCAGGTGGTCTATACCACGATGGAGAATGCCATCGCCGCCCTCAATCGTGCGGAAGGCAATAGCGTGTTTGACTATGCCGTGGTCTTGGTGGGCAACTATCACCGATATTACGGAGATACCCGTCTCAATAACGATACCAAAGGTTTCACCATCATGTCGGCAGACCTTGACAACGACAACGAGCCGGACAACTGTTTGATTTATCAGCATACAGACCGCCATCAAATCAGCCCCATACATTTCGACTTCCTCTGCTGGCCGGGCATCGGCATGGCGCAGAAGCCCAGCGACAGCCCACGTTCACCAGGTATCGGTATCTTCCTTCCAAGGGGGTGGTTTGAGGTGACTAACACCTGTATAGCACGTTTCACGGAGTTTGAATATGACCGATACCATGTCTCTGAAGGAAAAATTCCCAACTCGCCCTTTATTCTTCAGGGCGGTGTTGTCGAGCAGTTTGTTACCTCTCAGGAAAATGCAACCCTTACAGGTTATATCCATGTGGGTGGAAATGTCTGGTTCAAGGAGTTTAACAATGGTTGCCACTCTAATGGGTATAAAATAACTAAGCATATCCCCATTTCCGTCACCGGTGGCGACTACGATAAGTTCTACCTCTCGGGTGTATATCAGGCTCACACGGATGATTACGCCACGGACAATAGTGCCGAGTGCTACATCAGCGGCGGTCGCTTCGGCGAGGTGGCTGGAGCCGGCATGGAACAAATCAAAGGCGATGTCTATTGGCAGATCTATAATGCCGACATCGATAACTTCTACGGTGGTGGCATCAATGCTGCCCAACCGATTACGGGCAATGTCGTGACGAACATCTTTAACAGCAACGTGGACGTGTTCTGCGGCGGCCCGAAGTTCGGAAACATGGCTGCAACCAAGACGGTCACCAGCACTGCCAACGGCACCACCTTCGGCACCTTCTTCGGTGCAGGATATGGCGGAACATCATATAACCGTGTCAGAAGAGTTGAACTCACGAATTCCTTCAACTATGATTGGAATGGCTGGAGAAATTCTTACTATAACAGAAAGTACGATGGAGGGAACAAAGGCATCGCTACGAGTTACGAGTATGAGTTCTTTGCATACGCGGGCTTTAGTAATACGAATTTCAACGTGGGCCGCTTCTACGTTAACTATGCCTCGCTGTCGTTGGCACAAACCAATGACGTGACGAGCACGCTGACGGGATGCAACATTACGAACAACTTCTACGGCGGCGGCAACGTGGGAAAGGTAAGCGGTGACGTCACCTCCACGTTGACCGACTGTACCGTGGGCGGCAACGTGTTCGGCGCGGGCTTCTCGGCAGAGGTTCCTACCGTTGACGTGATGCCTGCCGCGCCATTCTTTACCGAACCTCTCTACGACCAGAACTCTGGCGTCCATAGGCAGGGCGTGTTCCCTGAGAGCGTCACCTATACGTGGAAGCAAGCTGAGAGCGTGTCGGCAGGTAATGAGTTTGACGATACCGATGGCAATCACTATATCCTCACCACCGTGGACTTGAGCGGTCTTGGACTGGTGACGGGCAATGCCACACTGAACATCGACGGCACGACGAAGGTGCAGGGCAGCGTCTATGGCGGCGGCGACGAGGGTACGGTGGGTACGTTCACCCATGCCGACGCAGCATACCATACGGCGCATGCCGATGTGCCTGTAGGCAAGCCCTACCAATGTGCGGCAAATACGGGCAAGACCACGGTCACCGTTGCAGGCAATGCGGAGATAGGACCTGACGGGATGCAGATGCCCGACGACTTCGGCCATGTGTTTGGCGCCGGAAAGGGTAAGGTGGAGGCACCTGCCGATATGACGAAGCCTGAGGAGAACCCCGCCGTGGACTATATAGCCTACGTGAACACCACCTACGTGACCATCAGCGGCAATGCCTTCGTGAAAGGCTCCGTCTATGGCGGCAGCGAGAGCGGACACGTGCTCGACAGTACCTACGTGAAGATACAGGAGCATTGTCAGATCGGTGCCGGTCGGGAAGTGACAACGAGCTATCCGGAGGAGTATTTCCACTCGAATGTGCCGCCGAAGGAAGGCGGAAAGGATGTCAACTTGGAGTGCGCCAGTTGGGAGTACAAAGATCCCTGGAGGCCTTACGACCCGGCTAATGGCATCACCACGGGTACCGACGGCCACACGTTCTACGGCAACGTCTTTGGCGGCGGCTCCGGCTACAATCCATATACGGATGGCGAAGGCAAACCTCACTGGCTGCGCAATGCCGGCGTGGTGGAGCGCAACGCGCGGCTGGAGATTTCGGGCGGCCACATCCTGACGAGTGCCTACGGCGGCAACGAAATGACCGACGTGAAGGGCAAGTGTACCGTCGTGATGACGGGCGGCACGCTCGGCGTGCCCCGCACGCTGGCGCAGATAGCGGCGCACCCCGTCACCTGCTACCTCTTCGGAGCCGGCAAGGGCGATATGCGCGACGGCTTCAACGACTGGAACAACGTGGGCAGCGTCGACCTGACGGTCAGCGGTGGCTGGATATACGGCTCCGTGTTCGGCGGCGGTGAGGACGGCCACGTCTTGGGCGACGTGAAGGTGACTATCGATGGCGGGATAGCCCAGTATGAAACATCGGCTGCTGACATTACCCAGTATGAAACATCGGCTGCTGACATTATTGCCGGCACTTATTGCTGTATCGGCAGTTGGGGCACGTCATACGTTGACGGCAACATATTCGGCGGCGGTCGCGGCTTCAGCGGTGAGGCTCTGACGGCAGGCGGCGTCGGCGGCAACGTAGAGGTGAACATCACAGGCGGACGGATGCTCGGCTCTATCTATGGTGGCGGGCGACTCGGCTCGGTAGGGTCGTACTTCGTGGCATCGGATGATGGCAACTACGGCAAATTGCAGCCTGACGATGGCACTGACGACCTTGCTACCACTGACATTGACGAAAGCAAGAACCACGGCTACATCACCGTCAACATCAGCGGCGGCATCATCGGCGGTGACATCGAATTCCAGTATCCGCCGGTAAGGGCAAATATGCCGTCAACCCAGCTTGACGGGCAGAACAGGCTGGTACACACCCGTGGCGGCAACGTATTCACAGGCTGCATGGGGCGCTTCCTGCAACTGGACAACGAAAATGTTATTCCAGACTGGGAGAAGCTGGGCCGCTGCAAGGGCACTACGCTGAACATCACGGACGGCACCATCAAAGGCTGCGTCTATGGCGGCAGCGAACTGGGCACGGTGGGACTTTGGCTTGACGGCGAGGCCTCGACCGAAGGCACTACTGTGACCACCATCAACATGAGCGGCGGCACGGTGGGGAGTGATATTATTAGGACTGATGGGACTGATGGGGCTGATGAGACGGTGTATAGCTACGGCAGCGTGTTTGGCGGCAGTTACGGCAGTAGCGAGAGCGACAAAGACGACAAAGACGACAAAGAGGCTGCGGGCACCATCTATGGCAACACCGAGGTAACCATCACTGGTGGCGAAATCAAGAATAACGTCTATGGCGGCGGTAACAATGCCAAGGTGACGGGTAATACCGAGGTAACCATCACTGGTGGCGAAATCAAGGATAACGTCTATGGCGGCGGTAACAATGCCAAGGTGACGGGTAATACGAACGTGGTGATTGGAAAGAAGGTTGGAAGCGGTGGATGAATTATCTGCCGTTTTTTCTTTGTCATTTCCGAAGAAAGCATTATCTTTGTAGCTGAAAAAGTTAGGTATGTGATGATGGAACCAACAATTGGAGATATACTAAGATACAATTCTTCTATGTATACAAAAATATATTTACGGTGTTATTTTCTGTTACTGTGCCTCATCATGATGGGGTGCAGCAGTATTCATGAGGATAGTGATGAGGTGGTTGAGCGGGTCAAGGTGGGTGACCGTGTCCCTTCTTTCGCTGTCGATATGGTAGACAATGGAGTGCATACGACATTCTCAACCGCTCATTTAAGTGGGGAGACGGTCATCGTGTTCTTCAGTACGCTGTGTAGTGACTGCCAACGGGAACTGCCTGAGTTGAATGACTATTATCTGCGGCATAAGGATGACCCTGGCTTCCAGATGATTGCTATCAGTCGTGCGGAAGGAGAGGACATGGTGGCTCCCTTCTGGGAAAAGTATGATCTGCAGATTCCTTATTCGGCACAGACAGACCGTCATGTCTACGATCTCTTTGCCTCGTCGATTGTTCCCCGTGTCTATTTCGTTTCAGCGCAGGGTATCGTGACGAGGGTGCTTATCGAAAACTTTGAAGTAGGCGAGTAACATCCCTATAAGAGCAGCAAGGGTGACACCCGTGGAGTTGGCAGCGAAGTCGAACCATTCTCCACTACGGCTCGTTGTACAATTCTCTTGCAGCAGTTCGATGATACCACTCATGAGGATAGGGGCAAGCCATGCCCAGCAGAAGAGCTTGCCTTTGTCGGTGGCAATGTGCTTGCGGAGGTACTCTATCCATATCACAGAGCATGTTCCTCCATACATCACTAAGTGAGTCCATTTGTCGATGAACTGTATGTCATCAAATGGGGTCTCTGGGAAGAAAGGCACGAAGGAGAGTATCCAAATGAGGATGATACAGAAGGTGGAAAGAGGGTATTTCCTTGCAATTTGAATCAATTTCCGCATATTTACTTATTATTTGGGTGCAAAAGTAAGAAATATTTTATATTTTTGCAAACGCTAAGAGAGATATTATGGGAGAAAGAGCAAATTTCGGTAGTAAGTTAGGCGTCATTCTTGCCACAGCAGGCTCTGCTGTAGGACTGGGTAATGTATGGCGCTTCCCCTATATGGTTGGTGAGAACGGTGGTGCCGTCTTCATCATCATCTATGTCGTTTGTGTAGTGCTGCTGGGTATTCCCTGCATGGTGAGTGAGTTTATCGTTGGCAGACATGGACAGGCAAATACAGCACGTGCCTTCAGAAAACTGGCAGGTGGTACCCCTTGGGCATTGATCGGTTACATGGGAGTACTGACAGGATTCTTGATATCTGGCTATTATGCCGTGGTCAGCGGTTGGTGCCTGCAGTATGTCTTTGCCTCGCTGATAGGTCATCTGCAAGGTGATCCGGAGTATTTCAAGACTTATTTCTCAGAACTGGCGACAGATCCAGTGAAGCCGGTTCTATGGACAGTAATCATCTTGGGTATTACCTATCTGATTATTGAGCATGGAGTGAGGGACGGAATTGAGCGGGCCTCGAAGCTCCTGATGCCCACCTTATTTATATTATTATTAATTATCGTGGGGGCATCCTGTTTGTTGCCGGGCGCCGACAAGGGAATAGAGTTCCTGTTTAAGCCCGACATGTCGAAGATGACCAGTGATGTGTTCTTGGGAGCATTAGGACAGAGTTTCTATTCGCTGAGTATAGCTATGGGTTGTCTGTGTACCTATGCCAGTTATTTCTCTGGCTATACCAATCTGACGAAGTCGGCAACGCAAATCGCATTGATTGACAGTATGGTTGCCATTCTTGCCGGACTGATGATCTTCCCTGCCGCCTTCTCAGTAGGTGTGAATCCAGACAGCGGTCCTTCACTGATCTTCATCACCCTGCCGAATGTGTTCCAGCAGGCTTTTGCGTCGATGCCTATGGTGGGTTACTGCATCTCGCTGATTTTCTTCGTCCTGTTGTCATTGGCTGCATTGACTTCTTTGATGTCATTGCATGAGGTAAGCACGGCATTTATCCAAGAGGAGACGCGGATGAGTCGGAAGAGTGCGGCATTGTTGGTTACTGTCTTCGCCTCAATTATTGGCGCGTTCTGCTCGTTGTCGATGGGTGCTGTCGATGGACTGACATTCTTCGGAAAGTCATTATTTGACTGGTTTGACTTTATCACTGGTCAGATATTCCTGCCGATAGTCGGTTTCCTGACTTGTATCTTTATCGGTTGGTTTGTGCCCCATCATATCGTAAGGGGTGAGTTTACAAATCATGGGTCTTTGAAGAGTGCTGGTTATCTGCGTATCTTCCACCTTTTCCTCTTCTTAGTGAAGTATATCTGTCCGCTTGCCATCCTCTTAATCTTCTTGCATCAGTTTGGACTATTGAAATAAATTAGGAATTATATATGGACAGAGGCGGTTTCGGAAGTAAGATAGGTGTTATCTTAGCCACGGCTGGTTCGGCGGTCGGACTGGGGAACGTATGGCGTTTCCCTTATACAGCAGGAGAGAACGGTGGGGCTGCCTTTATCCTTATTTATATAGGGTGTATCCTGTTGCTGGGTATTCCTGGTATGGTGAGCGAGTTCATCGTGGGTCGGCATGCCCAGGCGAATGCGGCAAAGGCTTATGACGTGCTGTCGAATGGGCATCCTTGGAAGTTCGTGGGCTACTTGGGTATTCTCACGTCAACGATTATTCTTGGCTTCTATGCCGTGGTTGCGGGTTGGTGTCTGCAATACCTGTGGGCTTCTGTAGCAGGACACATTAGTGGGGATGCGGAATATGTGAAGAACTATTTCGTGGCGTTTTCGAGTGATCCGTTGAAACCGACCCTGTGGGGTGTCACCTTTATCCTGATTACCCATTTCGTCATCGTCCGTGGAGTAAGACATGGCATCGAGAAAGCCTCGAAACTGTTGATGCCTATTCTCTTCATCTTGTTGCTGATTCTGGTGGCAGCTTCTTGTATGCTACCAGGAGCAATAGGTGGTATCCGCTTCTTGTTACATCCTGATTTCAGTAAGTTGTCGAGCGGTGTGATGCTGGAGGCATTAGGACAGGCGTTCTTCTCGTTGTCATTAGGAACGGCATGCCTGTGTACCTATGCCAGTTATTTCTCGAAAAATACGAACCTGATGCGGTCGGCAACACAGATTGCCATCATTGATACCCTGATAGCTATTCTGTCTGGACTCATGATCTTCCCAGCCGCCTTCTCGGTAGGTGTCAATCCGGACAGTGGTCCTTCACTGATCTTCATCACCTTGCCGAATGTGTTCCAACAGGCATTCTCTGCCATGCCGGAAGTAGGCTATATCGTTGGTATCATGTTCTATGCCCTGCTGGTATTTGCGGCATTGACCTCCACCATCTCGATGCATGAGATAGGGACGGCATTCTTTACGGAGGAGTTTGAGTTGAAACGTAAAAATTCGGCATGGGTGATAACCGTCGTTGCCGGCATCATCTGCATATTCTGTTCTTTATCTGTTGGCGCCTATGACGGACTGAAGGTGATGGGATTCTCATTAATGGACTTCTGCGATCATCTGACAGCGAACTTCCTGTTGCCAACAGGTGCCATGCTTGCCTGTCTGTTTGTGGGATGGTATATACCCAAAAAGGTGGTAAGGGATGAATTTACCAATGGAGGAACGTTGAAAGGGCGGTTCTTCGCGGTTTATCTCTTTGCCGTCCGTGTTGTCTGTCCAGTCTGTATATCCCTTATATTTCTGCATCAGTTAGGTGTTATATGAACCGTAACGACCGTCGCATACTTATTGTCACTATCATTACAGGAGTCGTGATTCTCTTGGGTATCTTCTTGTTGGGGGAGGATAATAGGGGGGATACTAGGAGTACTAGGGATATTAGGAGTACTAGGAATACTAGTTCTACTAGGGATACTAGTGAAACCTTCTACTTCGACCCCAATACGGCGGATTCTACCCAGTTGCTGAGGCTGGGTTTGCAGCCTTGGCAGGTGAGGAACATTTATCGTTATCGCGCCAAGGGCGGGGTCTACCAGAGAAAAGAGGACTTTGCCCGTCTTTATGGACTGACGGTAAAGGATTATCGGCGGTTGGAGCCTTATATCCGTATCTCGGAGGATTATCTGCCAGCTTCCACGCTGGTGGGGAAGAAGCAGTATAGGGGGGATAGGGACTATAGGCACTATAGTAACTATAGTCCCTATAGTGCCTATAGTAAAGATAGCTTACGCTATCCTGTGAAGATACGGGAGGGGGAGCATGTCGTGCTGAATATTGCTGATACCGCTATGCTTCGCAAAGTGCCGGGTATCGGTACTTATTATGCCAAGGAGATTGTACGCTATGGACAGTGGCTGGGTGGTTATGTGAATGTCGACCAACTGGATGAGATAGACCATTTCCCCAAGGAAGCAAAAAAATATTTCGTCATTAACCATCCGAATCCTCAGAAACTGAATATCAATAAACTCACCCTTCAGCAATTACGCCGTCATCCGTACATCAATTATTATCAGGCAAAGGCAATTACCGACTACAGACGGTTGCATGGCGATATCAAGAGTCTGCAAGACCTTCGCTTCTCTCCTGACTTTACAGAGAGGGACATCCAACGGCTGACACCCTATATAGAATACTAAAAAAACAGAACACCTGATGAGTGTTCTGCTTTCCTGTCGGGATGAGGCGACTCGAACGCCCGACCCCTACGTCCCGAACGTAGTGCGCTACCAACTGCGCTACATCCCGATGCCTATTGCAGGCGATTTCTTGAAAATCGCCTGCAAAGGTAGTATATTTAATTGACAATTCAGAATTGACAATTAATAATTTTCTGTTTTTAACATTTCCTTAGTGTCTGTTACGGTTCATGAATACCTTGAAGACATCACAATTGCTGATGAAGTCTGCAGTTGGTTGCCCTGTGGTCTGCTCAAATTTCTCAAGGGCAAGCCATGCCTGGAACTCAGAAGACTCAGGATGCTCGATGGTCTCGAAACTGCTTGTCGCATTGTTCCACTCATTGGTGAGCATGTGGTTAGTGTGGAAATAATAGTAGCAACTTCCGAAGAGTGCCTTTTCCTTCAACTTCTTGTCTTTCGCCATACTTGCTTTCTGCAGCAACTGGTAGGCGATGGCGGCAAAGTCTTTCTCGTTCACACCAACGGTGTCTGTCACACTCTTGCTGTATTGAGTCAGATACCAGCAGTCACCAGTATAGCCTGCCTGAGCATAGCGGATGGCGAGATCGTAGTAATGCTGACACTGAGCGTCACCCTTCATGATGGCAGCCTCTTTCTCCATGGCGAGCATCTCTTTGGCGAAATCAATCTTATAGTTGGACTTCCAGTGAATCTCACTGCTGGCATACTCAACAGCATCAGACATCCACTGGCGGGTAATCCATGGCTCTATCGTCCATTTACGGTTTGCGGCATAGCAATTCTTGTGATCTGTGAAATAGAAGGAAAGTGGAACTTTGTTGAGCCACTCGATAGCCTTTTCCCATTCTGCGACACGCATATACTTGGTGCCTATCAACTCGTCCATCATTGTATGATTGTATTCGATGTTTGAGACAAGATAGGTATCCAGTGGGTTGCCGGGAGAGCTCTTGACATAGTCCAAGAACTTGATGAGGTCCTCGACATTCATCGTACTTGTCTGGCTTTCGAAATCGTAGTGTCCGGTTACGTTATAGATTCCCATCAAGGTGTTCATTCGTCCTGCCTCAGTATATTTTTGGGTCAGAATCTGGTTTATGGTACGAGTCATGGCACTTGACTTGAACCACTCATGTTTCCCTCCTTCCTTGACCCAGCTCAGTTCACCAGCGAGCCAGGCGTCAAACTGCTCATTGACAGGCTCCATGTCAGCCTTGATATAAAGGTTGATGAGGCGTGCGGATAGTTTCGCATGCTCAGTACCCTCCATGTGGATAGCCTGTTGGATATCACGATAACCTTGCTGCTTCTTGCTGAACAGATACTCTAACCATCCCTGGGCGGCTTTCCACATCGCAGGATTGTTGGTCTTTCCTTCCTTGACAACCTGTCCGGCGAACACTGCCATCTGCATTGCCTCGGACTCTTTGATGTCACGGATAAACAATTTTCCCGGCAAATCGTTGTTTGCCGCC
Source organism: uncultured Prevotella sp. (assembly GCA_905235835.1). GTDB lineage: Bacteria > Bacteroidota > Bacteroidia > Bacteroidales > Bacteroidaceae > Prevotella. The sequence continues at coordinate 46,722 of CAJONQ010000008.1, read as the reverse complement.
TCTTGCGCGTTGTTCACAAAGTCCTGTAAAAGGAAAGGTAACACTCCGGCATTAGGGTTACGAAGGTATTCCTGACGAATAGCCTCATAGGAGCGACGCTTGTAGAACTGGGTCATCAGACTGTTATAGTCACCCATCTCGGCGAAGAGCTCTCCTGCCTCAGCATCACGCCCAGTCTTATATAAGGCGCCAGCATAGATGTTCTTCATCATATCCTTATAGACCGTCTCAATAAACTGACTGGCGGTGTTCTCCCAGAAAGCGACGTTGTCGCGGTTCAGTCCCAACACCATGTTACAACGCATATAGAGCAGGGCATGCTGGGAGCGTAATTTACTCTTTATCTTACTGTAGGCATAGGTCTGGATAGCACGCAGTTTCTGGTTACGCTGGGCAAGTTTCTCTTTTGTGGGATAGTTCCATTGCTCATAACGAATGTCATCGCAGATGTCCAAGTAACTCTTCAAGTTCTTGACGTAACTGACCATCAGGGCATCGTTCTTTTTCTGGGCAGCCTTGATGACCTCGTCAGCATTAAAGTAGTAATAATCCTGATTAAGTCCAAGATATACCTTCCAGTTGTTAGACGTGATGTCGTCGACACGGTCTTTGAACTCCTTGCTGTCGTAGACACGGAACAGGTAGATGTTGTCGCTGCCATACCAACCACAACAGAATGTAGGCAAGGCAAGCATAGCCAAAAGGCTAATGAGCATAAATCTTTTCATAGGTTTCCGGTTTATATCTGTTAATATTATCTGTTGCTAAATCATAAGTGAGGATAAGGCGTTTCAGTTCTGGGCGTTCCTTCTCCACAGCGGTCTTCACCTTGAGAATCTCCTCGGCAGTAGCGACATGCTCGATGTCCACCCCCTGGATGATACGGTGCCAGAGGAAAACAGGGTAGGCGGCGGCAAGGGGCAGGTCATAATCTTCGAGATAACGGAGGTAGGGGGCTACATCCCTGATATCGAGAATAGGGTTACGTTCCATGAACTTCATCGGATGCCCAGTATTGTAAAGCATCAGTGCGCCATAGTCAACAGGTGGTACCTTCATCGACAACTGGTGCAGGCGGATGGTGGTTGACAGTTTATAGTTCATAGTGGATAGTTGTGAGTGTAATTCCTCTAAGAACTGATAATAGAACATACGGCTCTTAGCGGTATAGTCACAGTCTATCTGTATTTCCTTGACGTTCTTGATGTCATTGGTCTCGTTCATCTGCAAGATGCGGTTGACGAGTTTCTGGGCAAGTCCCTCCGGCTTCTTGTGCATACAATTCTCCACGATGAAAACAGTCGGGATGATCTCTATGTCCTCAGGCAGACTGTCGCTGAATGTGATAGTGGCGTTAGGCATCGGTCCTAACGAGTCGTTCATCACCACATCAAAATAGCGACAATATACCTTGTTAATATGATACTGTTTCAAGAATGCACGTTCCGTGGAGTCCAGTCGAAAGTCTGTGCGCCAGTAGTACACAGCGTTACCTTCTGGCAACACCTTCCGTTTCTGTTGGCTGCATCCCGCTGTCAGCATTCCTATCAACAGACAGAGCCCTATTGTATAATGTTTAATGTTCAATGATTAATGTTCAATGTTCAATGTTCAAAGCAATTCGGGTAGTTCAAAGAGTTTATTACTATTACTACCTTTAATCAGAATATAATATCCTTGGGGTTGTTCGGTGGCAATAGCAGCCTTCACCTCCTCCACGTCGCGGAAGAGGGTAGCGGTTAGCGTTGAGCGGTTAGTGTTAGCAAATTCTTCCCCCACCAGCCATACTTTATCGAAATGAGCCTCGGCAAGCATGTCAACCGCCTTCTGGTGCTCCTCTTCTACGACATCTCCCAACTCTCCCATCTTACCTATAATCACCATCTTAGGTGATACCTCCATGAGCTTGAAGTTGTCGATGGCAGCCTTCATACTTGTCGGATTGGCATTATAGGCATCGACCACGAGATGGTTATGCTCGGTGACCGTCATCTGAGAACGGTTGTTGGAGGGGATATAGTTCTCCAGGGCATGGTTGATCTGCTCAAAGGGTATGTTGTTGACATAACCGACGGTGATGGCAGCAAGCATATTGTCAAGGTTATAAGCTCCGATGAGATGGGTCTGTACCTCCATCCACTCACTGGTGTAATGAGCATCGGAGTCTTGCTCACGCCAGCGGAACTTCAAGAAAGGAGCGCAGCTGACGACCTCTCCATGAATCAGGATATCGGGGTTGTCACTCTGACCATAATAATAAATATCAGCAAGTCCTTCAGACATTTTCATTAGGTGCTCATTGTCACGATTGACAAAAACAGGACACTCATGAGCTCTGAAGAAATCATAAAGCTCCCCTTTCGTCTTGCAGACTCCCTCAAAAGAACCGAATCCTAACAAGTGGGCTCGTCCCACATTGGTAATCAGCCCACAAGTAGGCTCTGCCGTCTCCACCAGCGTCTTGATGTCACCGGGATGAGAGGCACCCATCTCCACTACGGCGATGTCGTACTCTTCATTGAGGCGGAACAGTGTTTTGGGGACTCCAACATCATTATTGAAGTTTCCCTCTGTTGCCATTACATGATAGCATTCTGACAGAACGGCACGAATCAATTCCTTGGTCGTTGTCTTGCCATTGGTTCCCGTAATGCCGATGATTGGAATGTCGAACTGTCGACGGTGCTCACGGGCTAAGTCCTTATAGGTTTGCAGGCAGTTGTCGACGAGGACTAGTTTCTCTTGGAATTCTAGTTTACCTCGTTGTTCCAGGCTTTCTATGATTCTTTTCTCGTCGATGATGGCATAGGCACATCCCATCTCCAAAGCGGCAACAGCATAGTCGTTACCATTGAAAGAGGCTCCTTTTAAAGCGAGAAAGATACTGTCTTTAGGACAATCCCTTGAGTCTGTCGTGATACAAGGGTGCTGCTGGTATAACTTGTATAGTTCTTTAATATCCATGGTTATTTTATGATTTTGTTGGCAAAGTTACGAAAAAGTTTAGAGTTTAGAGTTTAGAGTTTAGAGTTTTTTCGTATCTTTGCAAAAAATATGGATTATACGCTCAATTGCAACGGCAGACTGTTAGATCTTCATACACCACAAGTGATGGGGATTCTGAATGTGACACCTGACTCTTTCTATGCTGATAGTAGGAAACAGTCGGAGCAGGAAATTGCTGAACGGACACAGCAAATCTTGCTGGAAGGTGGAACGATGATTGATGTTGGTGGATGTTCCACTCGCCCTGGTGCCACATGTGCCTCAGAGTCTGAGGAAATGGAGCGGTTACGCTTTGCCCTTGGTGTCGTTCGTAAAGAAACATCAGATGCAGTCATCAGTGTGGACACTTTCCGTCCTGACGTGGCACGAATGGCAGTAGAGGAATACGGGGTGGATATCATTAATGACGTATCTGAAGGTGCAGATGGTAAGATGTTCCGAATGGTAGCACGATTAGGTGTTCCTTATATATTAATGTCTGTGCAACCGACGATTCAGGAAATGTTACTCCATTTTGCCCGTGAGGTGGATGAGTTACGCTCATACGGACAGAAAGATATCATCCTTGACCCGGGTTTCGGTTTCGGGAAAACGATGGAGCAAAACTATGAGGTGATGAATCACTTGGAAAGGCTGGACATGATACATTTACCTGTTTTGGTGGGTGTTTCCCGCAAGTCGATGATATATAAATTGCTGGGAGGTTCTCCTTTAGAGGCTTTGAATGGTACAACCGTATTGAATACTGTTGCTTTACAGAAAGGAGCCGCCATCTTGCGGGTTCATGATGTGAGAGCAGCAGTTGAGTGTGTGAGAATAGTCACTGCGACATGGTCGCAGCGCAGATGACATAAAAAGCGTAGTTATGTTTTTTGAGTTTGGAATAAAAGATATTATTGATATTGTCCTTGTTGCCCTGATGTTGTACTACATCTACCGGCTGATGAAGGAGTCAAGGTCATTGAATGTGTTCATAGGTATCATGATTTTTGTGGTACTCTGGTTGTTGGTCTCTCAGGTACTGGAGATGCGTCTGTTAGGTTCTATCATGGACAAATTGGTCAGTGTGGGAGTTATTGCCTTGATTATCCTGTTTCAGGATGATATTCGTAAATTCTTGTATAACCTCGGTGCTCATGAGCGGATGCGTACGCTGACTCGTTTCTTTGGAAAGGAAAAGTCAGGAAATAGGGAGGAACTGAAGAAAGTTATCATGCCAATTGTGATGGCATGTCTGAACATGAGTAAGCGCAAAGTGGGTGCCTTGATAGTCATGGAGCGGAAGATGCCGCTGGATGACGTGGTAGCGACGGGTGAGCGGATAGACTCTAATATCAGTCAGCAACTAATAGAGAATATTTTCTTTAAGAACTCCCCGTTGCATGATGGGGCTATGATAGTCTCCAATAAACGGATTAAGGCGGCAGGTTGTATTTTGCCTGTCAGTCATAATTTGGATATTCCCAAAGAATTAGGCTTACGCCATCGTGCGGCATTGGGTATCTCACAAGAGTCTGATTGTGTCGCTATTGTCGTCAGTGAGGAGACTGGTGGTATCACTGTCGCCATTAAGTCTGACCTTCAGATACGTCTGACGGCAGAGAAATTGGAGAGTATCCTGACGAAGGAGATGATGTAAATAATCTTTAAAATTCATAGTTCATAGTTCATAGTTCATAGTTTTTTTGTATCTTTGCAAATCATGATATATCTTAAAACTAAGAATAAAAAAACAAACTATGGATTTATTAAGTCAAATCGTAGCGCGTGCTAAGGCAAATAAGCAGCGCATCGTGCTCCCCGAAGCAGAGGAGGAGCGTACTTTGTGTGCAGCTGACCGTGTGTTGGCTGACGACATCGCTAATATTATTTTAATTGGTAACCCTGATAAAGTGCATGCACTTGCTAAGGAGAAGGGCTTGCAGCATATCGGCAAGGCAACGCTTATCGACCCAGAGAACTGTGAGAAGAGCGAGGAGTATGCTCAGTTGCTTGCGGAGTTGCGAAAGAAGAAGGGCATGACTATTGAGCAGGCTCGTGAGCTGGTGAAGAACCCGTTGTATCTTGGTTGTATGATTATCAAGACGGAGGGTGCCGATGGTCAGATCAGCGGCGCATTGTCAACAACAGGTGATACCCTGCGTCCTGCCTTGCAGATTATCAAGTGTGCTCCTGGCATCACCTGTGTCAGCGGTGGTATGCTGTTGATCTCCAAAGAACAGCAGTATGGCGAGAATGGTGTATTGGTAGTCGGAGACGTTGCTGTGACTCCTATGCCCGATGCTGCACAACTTAGTCAGATTGCCGTATGTACCGCCCAGACTGCTAAGTCGGTCGCTGGTTTCGCAGACCCTCGTGTCGCTATGTTGAGTTTCTCAACGAAAGGTTCTGCAACGCACGAAGTAGTAGATAAGGTCATTGAGGCAACAAAACTTGCCAAGGAACTGGATCCGTCTTTGAAGATTGACGGTGAGTTGCAGGCTGATGCGGCTCTTGTTCCCAGTGTTGGTGCCAAGAAGGCTCCCGGCTCGGAGATTGCCGGTAAGGCAAATGTCTTAGTCTTCCCGAATCTGGAGGTTGGTAATATTGGCTATAAGCTCGTTCAGCGCTTAGGTGACGCTATCGCTATCGGACCGATTCTGCAAGGTATTGCCCGCCCCGTTAACGACCTTTCTCGTGGTTGCTCTGTGGAGGATATTTATTATATGGTAGCTATTACAGCTTGCCAGGCTATGGATGCGAAAAAGTAATTTAAAGTTTAGAAGTTAAAGAACATATGAAGATTCTTGTATTGAATTGTGGATCGTCCTCTATCAAGTACGCATTGTACAATATGGACGACAAGAGTGTGATGACCAGTGGCGGTGCTGAGCGTGTAGGCTTGGACGGTGCTTTTGTGAAAGTGAAACTTGCCAATGGTGAGAAGAAACAGATCATGCATGACATCCCTGAGCATACAGAGGGTGTGAAGTTTATCTTCTCTTTGTTGACTGACCCGGAGATTGGCGTTATCAAAGACTTGAAGGAGATTGACGCTGTCGGTCACCGTATGGTGCATGGTGGTGAGAAATTCAATAAGTCGGTTATTCTGACTGACGAGGTGCTGAAGGCTTTTGAGGAGTGCTCAGATCTTGCCCCGTTGCATAACCCTGCAAACCTGAAGGGTGTGAATGCCGTGAAGGAGTTGATGCCAGGTCTGCCCCAGGTAGGTGTGTTTGACACCGCCTTCCACCAGACGATGCCCGCCAAGGCTTATATGTATGCTATTCCTTTCGAGTTGTATGAGAAGCATGGTATTCGTCGTTATGGTTTCCACGGAACCTCTCACCGTTATGTGTCAGCACGTGCTTGTGAGTTCCTCGGTATCAAGGCTGAGGGTACCAAGATGGTGACCTGTCACGTGGGTAATGGCGGCTCTATCGCTGCAGTGAAGGACGGTAAGTGTATTGACACCTCTATGGGTCTCACTCCTCTGGAGGGACTGGTGATGGGTACTCGTGCCGGTGATATCGACGGTGGTGCTGTGACCTTTATTGAGAAGAAACTTGGTTTGGACGCTGATGGTATGAGCAACCTGCTGAACAAGAAGAGTGGTGTTGCCGGTATCACAGGTGGTAGCAGTGACATGCGTGATGTCGAGAATGCGGCAAAGGAAGGTAATGAGCGTGCCAAGCTGGCTCAGGATATGTACTTCTACCGTATTAAGAAATATATTGGTGCATACGCTGCCGCTATGGGTGGTCTGGATGTCGTTGTCTTCACCGCAGGTGTCGGCGAGAACCAGGTCAGCATGCGTGCTGAGGTATGTAGGGACATGGAGTTCCTCGGTATCAAGTTCGACGAGTCGAAGAACAATGTTCGTGGTGAGGAGGCTGTTATCTCCGCCGCCGACTCTAAGGTGAAAGTGGTTGTCATTCCTACCGATGAGGAGTTGATGATTGCCACTGATACGATGAACCTGCTGAAATAAGTAGATGATGATTGATAAAGAACGGGCTGCCTTTTGGGTAGCCCGCTTTTATTTGTCTATGGTTGGCTCTCACCTTCCACGTATTCCTCTAAGAACATGTGCTCACCATCGAAGACAGCGTAGGTAAACTGGCTGATCCAGTCACCGAGAATCATCAGACGGGTATGGCGTGCCAGTTTGATATCAAGCTCTATATGGCGGTGCCCGAAGATGAAGTAGTCAATGTTAGGATGGTCTTCGATATAATTTTTGGCAAAGAGCACCAGATGTTCTTTGTCTTCCCCCATATAATGTATATAATCCGTCTCTTTGTGTTTGATATAGCTATGTTTTGCCCAAGCCAGTCCAAAACTGATGCCCCATCGAGGATGGAGCCCGGAAAACAGCCATTGGCAAACTTTATTATGGAAAATAGCACGGATTACTCTGAATGATTTGTTGGGATCGCCCATACCATCTCCATGTGCTAAGAAGAATTCTTTACCGTAGATTTCCGTTGTCTCTGGTTTCTTATGGAGGATAACCCCACATTCTTTTTCTAAATACTCGTAAGCCCAGATGTCATGGTTACCAGTAAAATAATGAATCTCCACACCCATGTCTGTCAGTTCAGAGAGCTTTCCGAGGAAACGGGTGAATCCTTTCGGTACCACGTATTTATATTCATACCAGAAGTCGAACATGTCGCCTAGTAGATAGACAGCTGCCGCTTTCTCCTTGATATTGTCTAAAAAGCGTACCAATCGCCGTTCCTGCATCCGTTGGTGGGGAATGGCAAGTGACCCAAGGTGGGCGTCTGATAGGAAATAAACGTTCTTCATTAATCGAGTCCCAGTTCTACTTTTGCTTCTTCACTCATCATACTCTGATCCCAGGCAGGCTCAAAGACAAGATTGACATTAGCGGAGGTGATACCTGTGACACCTTCAACCTTCGTGCGTACATCTTCTAATATAAAATCAGCGGCAGGACAGTTGGGTGCCGTAAACGTCATATCAAGTTCTACTGAGGCATCTTCCTGTACGTCAATCTTATAGATCATGCCGAGGTCATAGATGTTGACAGGAATCTCGGGGTCATAGACTGTTTTCAGTACGTCTACAATCCGTTCCTCCAGTTGTGTTTTTTCTTCTTGTGTCATCTTCGCAAAGTTTTTGCAAAGATACGAAAAAATGTTCAATGTTCAATATTCAAAGTTCAATTATTTAATGTGCAGTGCTCTCATCGCATTGAGGACAGCAAGAACGGTGACACCGACATCAGCGAAGACGGCAAGCCACATGGTAGCGAGACCGAAGGTGGCGAGCAGGAGTACAGCCACCTTCACACCGATGGCAAAACTTACGTTTTGGCGGGCTATCCTTATGGTACGTCTTGCGATGCGGATGGCAAGGGCAATTTTGGAAGGATGGTCATCCATCAGTACGACATCGGCAGCCTCTATAGCGGCATCACTGCCCAGTCCTCCCATTGCTATACCAACATCGGCACGTGCCAGTACGGGGGCATCGTTGATGCCGTCGCCGACGAACAATGTTGAGGTTTGAGGTTTGAGGTTTGAGGTTTTCTCCATATAGGCAACCTTGTCAGCGGGAAGGAGCTCTGCATGATACTCGTCGAGGTGGAGTCGTGTAGCCACATGCGCTGCCACCTCTTGGCGGTCGCCTGTCAGCATGACGGTGCGCTCAACGCCTAATGCCTTGAGTTGTGCGATAGCATCCTGGCTGTCTTTCTTGATTTTGTCGTTGATGACGATGTGACCAGCATAGACACCGTCAATAGCTACGTGGATGATGGTTCCGACATGATGGCAGTCATGCCATTTAGCTCCGATAGCGTCCATCATCTTGGTATTACCGACACAAACGGTTTTACCTTCTACATTTGCTTTGATACCCTGTCCGGCAATCTCTTTTACATCAGAGAGATGACATCCGTCTGTCGCCTCGTCTGGGAAAGCATCACGAAGGGCTGCACCGATCGGGTGGGTGGAGAAATGCTCTACATGGGCGGCAAGATGCAAAAGCTGATGCTCATCACAGGTGTCGGGATGTATTGCTTCCACAGCAAACTGACCGTGTGTCAATGTGCCGGTCTTATCGAAGACTACCGTGCCGACTTTTGCAAGGATATCCATATAGTTGGCACCCTTGATGAGAATACCATGACGGGAAGCTCCTCCAATACCACCAAAGAAGGTGAGTGGTACACTGATAACCAAAGCACAAGGGCAGGAGACGACAAGGAACATCAAAGCACGGTAGAGCCATGTGGGGAGTTGAGAGTTGAAAGTTGAGAGTTGAGAACTGGCTATCGTCAAATAGAGAGGAGGGAGGATGGCGAGAGCGACAGCGGCGAAGACCACGATAGGAGTATAGATGCGGGCAAACTTAGTGATGAATGCCTCGCTCTTCGACTTATGCTCAGTGGCATGCTCTACCAACTCGATAATCTTTGATACGGTACTCTCCCCAAAACTCTTCGTCGTGCGTACCTTAATAACCCCAGAGAGGTTGATACAGCCAGAGATGACCTCATCGTCAATACTGATTTCACGAGGCATGCTCTCTCCTGTCAGGGCGATGGTGTTGAGGGCAGAAGAACCTTCTATGACAACCCCGTCGAGGGGTACCTTCTCACCAGGGCGAATCACGATGACGGAATTGATGTCGACCTTTTCGGGACTTACCTCTTCCATCTTGTCTCCTACTTCCATTCGTGCGATGTCCGGACGGATATTCATCAGATGGGCAATACTCTCACGGCTCTTTCCTTCAGCGTAGCCCTCAAAAAGTTCGCCGATTTGAAAGAACAGCATGACGAAGACGGCTTCAGGAAACTCCGTCTCTGCACCAGGAAGAAAACCAATACACAACGCACCGATAGTAGCTATTGACATCAGGAAATGCTCGTTAAAGGCATCACCGTGGGCAATACCTTCTGCAGCTTCTTTCAAGGTGTCATGCCCAATAAGCAGATAAGGCACCAGATAGATTAACAGCAGTTGCCAGGTGGGTAACTGATAGTTTTTCTCGATAAGGACGGCACCAATCAGAAGAATAACGGTCAGTCCGATGAGTAACAATTGACTTCTCTGTCCATCGTGATGATGGTGATGCTCATGCTCATTAGCACAGCATTCATGGTGATGATGATGTTCGTGTGACATACCTTTTACTTTTTCTTATTTCTGAGTGCAAAGGTATGGAAAGAGTATTGCAACCTGGTTGCAAACGACAAAAAAGTGTCGATTTCTGCAACCTGATTGCAAATAGCTCAGAGTCGTCCTTCCTCGTGATAGCTGTAATAATGACCATCAGTCACAATGACATGGTCGAGGAAATGGATGCGCATCACCCTGCATGCCTTTTGCAGACTCTCTGTCAATGCGTCGTCTTCCTTACTGGGACGTAGGTTCCCGGAAGGATGGTTGTGACAGACAGCGAGGATAGTGGCATTGGCAAGGATTGCTTCTTTAAGAATGATGCGGATATCCACTGCTACCTCCGTGATTCCACCATGCGAGATTCGCATTTTCTTGATGAGTTTGTAGTTCTGGTTCATCAGCAGGATCCAGAATTCCTCTACATCTAAATCTTGCATCGTAGGATGCATGTGGTTGTAGATACGGGTTGCTGTCCCGCAGTCGGGGCGTTCCTCGGGAGTCTCCATCTGTCGTCGTTTCCCTAACTCGCATGCAGCGAGAATGGAAATAGCCTTTGCTTCTCCGATACCATTATACTGGCAGAGATCACTTACACTGTTTTTCCCAAGTGTATTCAAGTTGTTATGACAGTCGTTCAGGATACGTTTCATCAGATCAACGGCACTCTCTTTAGTAGAGCCTGACCCGATAAGGATAGCAAGTAACTCTGCGTTACTCAGTGCCTCAGCACCCAGTCGCACCATTTTCTCACGAGGGCGATCTTCCTCTGCCCATTGGTTGATGTTTAGTTTCTCCATCTTAGTTGATAATAAGAAACGTTTATTGTCATTGATAGAAATTCTTCTCAAAAGCTGTGAACTCATCTTGCTTTAATACGCACCGTTTCCACCAACTCTCAATGAATCCCAACCCGTAGCCCATCAGTTGGACAAAGGCGGCAGGAATACTGAGCAGTCCCACTTTCAGACTCTTGTTCTGAATAGTGGAGTCGGTAGCAATGATGAGGCTATAAAGGATGATAGGTAACCATGGAGCAGCGCAAAGCCAATACCAACGATGTACGTCATCATAATGCATCAGGACACGTCCGACAGCGGAAATAAGAATCAGTCCGATGACTCCAACAGTGAATACGGTAGGTAGCAGATGTACCAGCTTGAGAGTGCCGGGATGGCGCTTCTCTAAGTTGATACGTGCAATACCGCTATTGTATACCTGTCGGAAGAACTTTCGGAAATCGGTACGGCGCTTATGCCATACCCATGCTTCAGGGAATAGCTGTGACTGATAACCAGCCTCCACAATACGGTAACTGAAATCGATGTCCTCACCAAAGCGCATCTTTGAGAAACCACCCAGTTGCAGGTAGACATCCCGACGGATACCCATATTAAAAGAACGGGGATAGAACTTATCGAGTTTCTTCTTTCCACCTCGAATACCTCCTGTCGTAAAGAAAGAGGTCATCGAATAACTGATGGCTTTCTGTACAGGAGTAAAGGATGGGTGAGACGCATCGGGTCCGCCGAAAGCAACGATAGGGTGTGGAGTTGAGAGTGTAGAGTTGAGAGCGAGGTGTACAGCCTCCAAATAGCCAGTGGGCAGTACTACGTCGCTGTCAATGATTAGTACGTATTCACCCTGTGCCCGTTCTACGCCATAGTTGCGACTTTGACCAGGACCGCTGTTGTCCTTATAGTAATAATGCAAATCAAGGATGCTTGCGTACTTGTCGCAAACATCCTTGCATGTCTTTTCCGATCCGTCCTCAACAATTACCACCTCGAAATCTTTCAGCGTTTGAGAGCAAAGACTCTCAAGCAGCTCGTCCACTTCGTCGGGGCGATTGAATACTGGGACGATAATCGAATACTTCATTTATTCCTTCACACGGTTCAGGTAGCTTCCGTCACGAGTGTCAACCTGGATGAGGTCACCCTCGTTGATGAACAGAGGAACACGAACCTCCACACCAGTCTCCAGTGTCGCTGGCTTGGTAGCGTTGGTAGCAGTGTCACCCTTGATACCTGGCTCAGAGTGAGTCACACGGAGATTGGTCTTCACAGGCATCTCGGCATAAAGAATAGTACCGTCAGTAGTGTCGCTGACAACAGACACTACGTCACCTTCTTTCATATACTCATGTCCGATAACGAGGTCGTTGGCAATGGGAATCTGCTCAAAACTCTCCTGGTTCATGAAAATGCGACCTTCCTGGTCCTCATAGAGATACTGATAGTCTCGATGCTCGATAACAACGTCTTCCAGCTTCTCACCGATGTTGTAGCGACGCTCCAACACACGACCGTCAGTGACATTCTTCATCTTGATGTTCATGATGGTGTTACCTTTACCTGGTTTACGATGCTGGAAATCGATGCAAACCCAAATAGAACCATCCATGCGGATAGCGGTTCCTTTCTTAATGTCTTGTGAATTGATCATATAAAAATAGCTATTTTAATAATGTATATCTCTTAATTTCGGGTGCAAAGGTACGAAATAATTCTTAATTCATAATTCATAATTCATAATTTTTTGGGAAAAACTTGCGTATTTGGAAAATATTGTGTACTTTTGCAACCCGATTCGTGGAATAATAACAATAAAAAGATAATAAGACAATGAAAAGAACATTTCAGCCACACAATCGCCGCCGCGTGAACAAGCACGGTTTCCGTGAGCGCATGGCAACAAAGAATGGTCGTCGCGTTCTGGCTTCTCGCCGTGCGAAAGGTCGTAAGAAGTTGACCGTTTCTGACGAGAATCATGGAAAGTAATCTCCATTCTTATTGGAGTTAAATGAAGAAATGTCGGGAGTAGACTAAAGTCAGCTCTCGATTTTTTTTGTTGATTATTTGGCATTGTCGATTATTCTTCGTATTTTTGCCGTTTAGAACGTTAAGTATATTATATATAATAATGAACGCGAAGGAAATTTGGAGTAAGATAGCCAGTCATTATGTGCTTCTCAACCTGTTAGCTATGGTGGTAGTTGTCGTACTGCTGTGCTTTGGTGTGAAGTTCGGTCTGGCACTTTATACCCATCATGGTGAGGGTATCGAAGTTCCTGAGTTGAAGGGGATGACTTACCTGAAAGCAAGACTTTTGCTGGAGGAGAATAATCTGAATATAGTAGTCAGCGACTCAGGTTATCAGAAATCATTACCTGCTGACTGTATCTTGGCACAGACACCTGGACACGGTGTGAAAGTGAAGTCAGGACATACCATTTATGTGACCGTCAACTCGCCTTCGTCACCGACATTCTCTATTCCTGACATCGTGGATAACTCCAGTTTCCGTGAGGCAGAGGCGAAGCTGATGGCAATGGGCTTCCGTCTGACAGAACCTCAGAGAGTGGTAGGTGAGAAAGACTGGGTATATGGCATCCTCTGTCGTGGTCGACGTGTGTCAAACGGTGACCGTGTGCCCATCGATTATCCGTTGACATTAATGATAGGTACAGGCTCGTATGATGAGGATGATACTATTTTGGATGAATATGTGGAACCCACTTATGAGGCAGATCCGACGGAAGGTATGAATGCATCGTCTGCGACGAAAGAGGTGGATGAATTTGTAGAGGTAACAGCACCATGACGGAAGAGCTGGATGATATTACCTTGATAGAGGATGATGATGAGGGACAAGGGGAACTCTATGAGCACCTTCGTATGGAGGTGGATCGTGGTCAGGAGCCTGTTCGTATCGACAAGTATATGTCGGAGCATGTCCAGCACTCATCACGCAACCGCATCCAGAAAGCCGCGGACGCAGGCTTTATCCAGGTGAATGGTAAGCCTGTCAAAAGTAATTATAAGGTTCGCCCAGGTGATGTCATCACTCTGATGCTCGACCGTCCCCATTATGACACGACAATAGAGCCTGAGGATATTCCGTTGGATATAGTCTACGAGGATGACCAGCTGATGGTCATCAACAAGCCAGCAGGTATGGTGGTACATCCAGGGTGTGGCAATTTCCACGGGACATTGGTTAATGCCATTGCTTGGCATCTGCGTGACCTTCCGACCTATGACCCTAATGACCCCTCTGTCGGCCTGGTACATCGTATAGACAAGGATACCAGTGGACTATTGGTAATAGCGAAGACCCCAGAGGCAAAGACGGAGTTAGGAGCACAGTTCTTCAACCATGACACGCATCGCAGCTATCATGCTTTGGTATGGGGAAACTTCTCGGAGGATACAGGACGAATCGAGGGAAATATAGGGCGAGACCCCAAAGACCGCCTTCGTATGGCAGTGTTTCCTCCAGGCTCAGAGATAGGCAAGAGTGCTGTCACCCATTATAAGGTATTGGAACGTTATGGTTATGTGACATTGGTAGAGTGTCGTCTGGAAACGGGGCGTACTCATCAGATCAGGGCGCACATGAAACATATCGGACACCCGCTCTTTGCGGATGAACGCTATGGTGGGACAGAAATCCTGCGAGGTGAGCGTACAGCCTCTTATAAGGCGTATATTCAAAATTGTTTCAAGCTCTGCAACCGTCAGGCATTACATGCTAAGACCTTAGGTTTCATCCACCCTGTTACTGGAAAGCAGATGGACTTCACCTCTGAACTTGCCGAAGATATGGCATCGCTGATAGAAAAGTGGCGGAATTATAGTCGTCCTCTCGAAATCTCGTAATCTCGAAATATCGAAAAAAGAAAATATATGAAAAAAGAAAAACGTGTAATAGCCATCGTTTGTGGTGGTGACTCTTCTGAGCACGATGTGTCATTACGCTCAGCACAAGGTCTCTATTCGTTCTTTGACAAAGAGCGTTATGATGTGTATATTGTGGATGTGAAAGGACAAGACTGGAATGTGGAACTGCATGACGGTACGACGGCACGCATCGACCGCAATGACTTCTCGTTTGTGGAGAACGGCAAAGCGAAGCGTTTCGACTATGCTTATATTACCATTCATGGAACACCTGGTGAGAATGGTATCATGCAGGGCTATTTCGATTTGGTACGTGTGCCATATAGTACCAGTGGTGTACTGGTAGAGGCTATGACCTTTGATAAGTTCGTACTCAACCAATATCTGCGTGGCTATGGTATCTCCGTCGCTGACTCTCTGTTGATTCGTAAAGGCTATGAGGAGTTGGTGAGTGACGAGGAGATAGAACAGCGCATTGGTATGCCCTGTTTTGTCAAACCAGCTGCTGACGGCTCATCTTTTGGTGTATCGAAAGTTAAAAATGTAGACCAGCTTGCACCTGCTATCCGTAAGGCAATGATGGAAAGCCCGGAGGTGATGGTGGAGCAGTTTCTGGAGGGGACAGAGGTTACGATGGGTATCTATAAGACCAAAGAGAAATCAGTTCCATTCCCCATCACAGAGGTGGTTACACAGAACGAGTTTTTCGACTATAACGCCAAGTATAATGGAGAGGTACAGGAAATCACCCCTGCCCGTATCAGTGAGGATGTGGCGCGTCGCATTCGTGAGATAACAAGTCATATTTATGACATCCTGCATTGTAATGGTATCATTCGCATTGACTATATCATCTCCCCAGAGGGTAAGATATCCATGTTAGAGGTGAATACTACACCAGGAATGACAGCTACCAGTTTCATCCCCCAGCAGGTTCGTGCCGCTGGCTTGAACATGACTGACGTGCTGACAGATATAGTAGAGAATCAGTTTGATTAGTTGAGAGTGTAGAGTTGAGAGTTTAGAGTTTGCTACCGCTATGGAGATAAAAGAGTTTGACGAGATACGCCCCTATGAGGAAGGGGAGATGAAGCAGGCGTTCGAGGATCTGATTAACGACCGCCAGTTTTCGTTGGTGCTGAAAGGCTTTGCGCCTTGGTTGCCGAAGTCTGTCCGTAATGGGCTGTTACGTCTTGCCTTTATCGGAGTGAAGACACCATTGGACTTCCAGCTTCGTTTCATGAAACCCGTCGTCTGGTATTTCGTCCGTAAGTATACTGACGGTCTCACTTTCGAGGACTCAAAACTCTCCACTCTCCACTCTCCACTCTCCATTCAAAACTCTAAACGAACCTCTCGTTATACCTTTATCTCCAACCATCGGGACATTGTTCTCGACTCCGCTTTCTTGGATGTGATGCTTAACAAGAACGGCTATCCCACGACGGTGGAGATTGGTATTGGGGATAACCTCCTGATTTATCCTTGGATCAAGCGACTGGTCCGTATGAATAAAGCATTTACCGTTCGTCGTGGACTGACGGCTCATGAGATGATACGTAGCAGTCAGTTGATGAGCAGTTATATCCATTATGCTGTCACTCAGAAAAAGGAGAATATTTGGATTGCCCAACGGGAGGGTAGGGCAAAGGACTCAGACGACCGCACTCAGGAATCGGTACTGAAAATGCTTGCTATGGGTGGTTCCCTAAAAGACTTGAATATCGTTCCGCTGACTATCAGCTATGAGTTTGACCCTTGTGACTATCTGAAAGCTCAGGAGTTCCAGCAGAAACGTGATAATCCCAATTTCAAAAAGAGCAAGCAGGACGACCTCGACAATATGAAGACAGGTATCTTTGGCTATAAGGGACGTGTGCATTATCAATGTGGAACACCCATCAATGAGTGGATTGACGAGTTGCAGAACCTCCCCAAGAACGAGTTCTTCAAGGCGGTCGCTCAGCGCATGGATCAAGAGATTCATCGCAACTACCGTCTCTACCCCTGCAATTATATCGCCTTGGATATTCTTAATAGTGGAGAACGGAAAGTGGAGAGTTACTACACTCCCTCCGATGTCACTCGCTTCGAGGAATACCTCTCTGCGCAACTGGCGAAAATTAAGATTCCCAATAAAGATGAGGCTTTCCTGAGGGAACGGATGCTGACGATGTATGCTAACCCCCTTCGTAACTATCTTGCCGCCCATGAATAAGGTATTATTATATATGGCCATATTATGGCTGTCTTTATTCATGTCCTGTACCACTGACAGTTATGACAAAGGACAAGGCAAGTACTCATTGATGCAAGCTGAACTGGTAGACCTCTCTATCAATAGTGAGAAGGAAGCGACAGCTTTTACACTGGATGATGGCAGTCGCTTCACACTCACTCCCTTTGCCACAGCAAAATGGATAGAGACAGCAGACACTACCTATCGTGCCGTTCTCTATTTTAATCAGTTGAGTGAGACGACAGCTGAGCCAGTATCCCTTGGTGCCGTCCCTACACTGCGTGCCGTCAAGCACTGGCAGTTGAAGGAACAACCTGAGGACCCTATTGGCATGGAGAGTGCATGGCTTAGCAAGAACGGTAAATATCTTAACCTTGGGCTCTTGCTCAAGACGGGGCAGGCAGATGGTAATGATGGTACGCAGGAGGTAGCACTTGCCCAGGACACTATCCGTCTTAACGACGACCAGACACACACGGCAGTCTTCCGACTACTCCACGACCAGTGTGATGTCCCTCAGTATTACACCAGTCGTCGTTTCGTCAGTATCCTCCTTCCCGATACTGTCCAACTTGATACGATCCGTCTCACCATTCCTACTTATGAAGGAATGGTTGAGCGTACGTTTCTTCCATAAATATTTTTTTGTTGAATTTCTGCCTCAACCATCACTATACCATCACGAAATACCACTTTTAACGATGAAATAGGTGCCTATTGCTTCGAAAATCACCATCAAGAAACTGGATTCCGATTCACCAGTGTCCCTGTATATATGAATAAGGTTCGCGTGCGCGAATTTTGACTATTATTTTTAGAAATCAGTTGCACTTTTTTGCTTTTAAATGCATATTGTCATTTTTTACACTTATTGGATAAAATGTGTTGAATTTGTTAACAAAACGTTCAAAAAAGACAGGAAAAGCAAGAAAGTATCAAAATTTGTCAAAAAAAGATAGTGTTGTTTCGCAAAATTGTATTATTTTTGCAAAGTGAAATTGTGTATTCACGTAAAACCATATAAGCTACTATTAACATAAAATTTTAAAATTGAAACCATAACTAGCATAACAGAAAGAAATTGACATTCTGCCATTGCGGGTCCCAGGGGCTTGGCGTGGAAGGGGATTCTTCATCTCCACTCAAATAAACCTAACAATGTATTTATTCAAATTAATCTAAGAAAAATACCTAAGTATGAATCAATCAATTAAAAAAACAGCGCTGCTGATGGGTGCATGCTCTTTGCTGGGTATGTACTCTCCTGTAATGGCTGCTAATCCCGACACATCGGTGGAGGCAGTTCAGCAGACAACGAAGAAGGTTACGGGTACCGTCAGTGACTCACAGGGTCCCGTGATTGGTGCAAGCGTAGTTGAGAAGGGAACGACCAATGGTGTCGTTACCGACTTCGACGGAAACTTTACGCTTAATGTGAAACCGGGTGCTATCTTGGTTATCTCTTACATCGGCTACACGACTCAAGAGGTTGCCACAGGCAACCAGTCAGATTTCAACATCACTCTGCAAGAGGACAACGCCCTCTTGGATGAGGTGGTAGTCGTAGGTTACGGTGTCCAGAAGAAGAAACTGGTTACTGGTGCTACCGTTCAGGTAAAGGGTGAGGACATCGCCAAACTGAACACCACTCAGGTACTTGGTGCTCTGCAAAGTCAGACTCCTGGTGTGCAAATTGTACAGAGTTCTGGTCAGGCAGGTTCTGGATTTAAAGTAAACATCCGTGGTATTGGTACCATTGGTGATTCTTCACCATTGTACGTTATCGATGGTGTTGCTGGTGCCGACATTAACGCACTTGCTCCAAGTGATATCGAGAGCATTGACGTGCTGAAGGACGCTGCTTCCGCAGCCATCTATGGATCACGTGCTGCCAATGGTGTCATCCTGGTGACCACCAAGCAGGGTAAGGCAGGAAAGGTACAAATCAGTTACGATGGTTATATTGGATGGCAGTATTTAGCCAAGAAACCTGATGTCCTGAACGCCAAAGAGTTTATGTATGCACAAGATTTGATTGCCTTTAACGATGGCGGTCAGGCTAAGAACTGGGCTAACATGCTTCCTGCGAACATTTACAATTCTATTATGGATGGATCTTGGCAGGGCACCAATTGGCTAGACGAGTCATACCATAAAGGAGCAGTTGTACAGAATCACGCCATTAACGTGAATGGTGGTAATGACATTTCAACATTCTCTTTGGGATTCGGCTATGTAAATCAAGATGGTATCTTCGGAGGTAAGAATCAGTCAAAATACGAGCGTTACAATGTTCGTTTGAATTCTGACCATGTTATCATGAAGAGTGCAAAAGGTGATTTTGATGTTATTAAGATTGGAGAAAACTTCACCTTCAGCCACAATAGCAGTCAGGGTATTGACACTGGTAACATGTATTGGAACAACATGCACGACCTGTTAATTGGCAATCCACTCATGCCTGCTTATATGGAAGATGGTCGTTATGTGACAAATGCAGAATTAGCAGAATTAGGGTACAATTTAGGTGTTCAGCCTGCCAATCCATTGGCAATGGCAGATACTAAAGGACTGGGACTACATGCCAATAAGGGATGGAGCATGACGCTTTCTGGAAATTTGCAGATTCAGCCTATTAAGAATTTGATTTTCCGTTCTCAGTTTAACTATAGACATGGTACAGGTTCATACCGTTCAATGACTCGTAAGCATGCTACTGGAACAGATGTCGCTACTCAAGACGGGGCAAGCCAGAGTTTGAACACATGGTCAAGCATATCATGGACCAACACCATTTCCTACCTGTTCAGTAAGAATGATCATACGTTTGATGTAGTATTAGGTCAGGAAATCCAGAAGAACAGTTATGGTGAAAACTTAAATGCAAGTGGAAAGAACAACCTTTTCGAGAATGACTGGGATCGTGCCTGGGTCGGAAATACTCAGAATAAAGTTCTGACAGACATATCAATCGGCGGTTCTCCTAACGGTGACTGGTCTATGGCTTCTTTCTTCGGTCGTGCCAGTTACAACTATGCTGAGAAATATATGGCTCAGTTCATGCTTCGTGCTGATGGATCATCCAACTTCGCAAAAGGTAAGCGTTGGGGTTACTTCCCATCCGCATCTGTTGGTTGGGTTATCACTAATGAGAATTTTATGGAGAAAACAAGAAGTTGGATGGATTTCTTGAAACTTCGTATCTCTTGGGGACAGAACGGTAACCAGAGTATCTCCAACTTCCAGTATCTTTCATCTTATGCTTTTGACGTATCTAGTGGTTACTATTATGGTCTGAATGGAAACTATGGTAACCATGAGTCTCAGACTACTGGTGGATATGCATCGGTTCTTCCTAATCCTGATGTTACTTGGGAGACCTCTGAGCAGTGGAACTTTGGTATTGATGCTCGTTTCCTGAATAGTCGTTTGGGCTTTGCTTTCGATTACTATATCAAGAAGACCAAGGACTGGTTGTTACGCGCTCCTATTCCAAGTGTATGGGGTCTTGGCGCTCCGTACGTGAATGGTGGTGACGTAGAGAATAAGGGTATCGAAATTGGTTTGAACTGGAATGACCGCATTGGCAAGGACTTCTCTTATGGTGCAAGTTTCAATCTTGCCTATAACAAAAACAAAGTGACTAAAATCAATAATGGTGAGGGAATTATCCATGGTCCTGGCAGTGTGCTGATTCAGGGTTCAGAAGAAGTGTTCCGTGCACAGGTTGGGGAGCCTATCGGATTCTTCTATGGAATGAAGACTGCAGGAGTATTCCAGAATCAGGAGCAGGTTGACGCATGGAAGGCTCAATATACAGACAACATACATGGTGGCAATCCTATCCCTGGTGATCTGATTTTCGTCGACACCAACGGTGATAACATTATTGATTCCTCAGACCGTTGTAATATTGGTGACCCACATCCAGACGTGACCATTGGCTTCGGTATTAACCTCGGATATAAGGGATTTGACTTCTCTGTAACAGGTAATGGAGCGTTTGGTCATCAGATTCTTCGTTCAACCAATAACGACTCTAACCTGGCAGACAACTTGAGCCGCAAATTGGTTTATGGATCATGGCGAGGCGAGGGCACGTCAAACTTCTTGCCCAGACTGAATAATCTGAAGAACATTAACTATATGACGATGTCAGAAATATGGTTGGAGGATGCCAACTATGTTAAGATTCAAAACGTGACACTGGGTTATGACTTCACCAAGATTTGGAAGACTTCTCCATTTACGCAGTTACGTCTCTACTTCACTGCTCAGAATCTCTTTACCTTTACTAAATATACTGGTATGGATCCTGAACTGGGTTCTGACGGTGGTACTAGTGATCAAGGCTTTGGATGGGCTGCAGGTATTGACAATGGTTTCTACCCAACACCGCGTACCTATATGATTGGTGTAAACATTAAATTCTAAAAAGAGTACACAAATATGAAAAAAATAATAGTATATGGTCTTTCCGCTTTGTTCGCTCTGACAAGTTGTGATAAATTTCTTGACTCAGAGAACTATACTGGTAAAGATAGCGGAAACTTCCCAAAGACTGAGACAGATGTGAATCAGATGATTGCCGCTGTGTATGAGGCGTCATTCTATGAGCCATTCCGCAACAATGACGTTGGTCAATATTTCACCTACTCAAACCTTGCATCAGATGACATGTACGGTGGCGGTGGATCAGATGATAAGGCAACACAGGCTCTTGACCACTTCCTCTATGCCAACAATGAGCAAATGAACTCTCTCTGGAGTGCCGCTTATTCTGCTATTGCCCGTGCTAATAACGCTCTAGCAAGTATTGATAATGTGGCAGACGAAAATCTACGTAATCAGTCAAAGGGTGAGTTGCTCTTTATGCGTGCATTTAATTACTTCGACCTGACCAAATGTTTTGGTTCCGTTCCTATGGTTGCTAAGGCACCTGAGAACCTAGCAGAAGCAGAGGTCTCACCTGAACAGGTTGATTCAAAGGTCGTGTTTGCTAAAATTGCAACAGACCTGAAAGAGGCGTGGGAAATTATGCCAGAATACAAGTATGACCATTGGACTACTTTAAGTTATGGTAAAGTTAGCAAATGGGCTGCTGGCGCACTTTTGGCTCGTGCATTCCTTTTCTATACAGGTTTCTTTGGTGAAGCTTCAATGCCAACAGAGGAAGGTGATGCTATCACTGCAGACTATGTGAAAGGTGTACTGGATGATATCGTTACAAAATCAGGTCATGGACTTTTGGACGACTATCGCTCATTGTGGCCCTATTCTAATGAAATTACCAAAAAGGACTATAGTTATGTCAGCGACCTGGCTGAGACATGGTCTGAGGGTAACAAAGAAGTGCTCTTTGCCATTAGTTACACCTATCTGGCAGAGTGGAGTGGTACGCAGTTGCACCAAACTAACCAGTATGCCCTCTTCTTCGGTATCCGTAATGGTAACTGGGATGGATCTGATTCTTACAAATTAGGGAAACCAGGAAGTACCTATCCATTCGGTACAGGTTGGGGTTCTGGTCCTGTAAGTCCGAACTTCTATGATGAGTGGAAAACTGCGGAGCCTAATGACAAACGTCGTGAAGCATCTGTTCTTGAATTCCCCGATGATTATGATTGGAGTAACACGTCTAACTGGATGGAGGCAACAGGCTTGCACCAGAAGAAATTCTGTGCTGTCCGCTCTAATGGTGGCGACGCTTACTCTTTCTGTGCACCTCTATTTAGTGGTGATGGTGCTACCGGACATTTCCAGGCATCACACTGTCAGAGCCTGCCTTTGATTCGTTACGCAGATGTCTTATTGATGCGTTCCGAACTTTATCAAGACGCTAACAAAGGTATGAACGAAGTCCGTGCCCGTGCCGGTTTATCTGCGGTAGGGTATTCTGATACCGCACTTCGCAACGAGCGTCGTTGGGAACTTGCCTTCGAAGGATACCGTTGGGATGATATGCGCCGTTGGGGAATTGCGGCTGAATGCCTGGACAAGCAGGTTGGCGGAGTTATCCACAACGACGGAGTGAAAACCACGATGAAGGCACAAGGAGGCTCTTATTCCTCACGTTACAATGCCACAAAGGGATACTATCGTATTCCACAGGCACAGGTTGATCTTTCTAATGGTTCTATTAAGCAGAATGCCGGTTGGGATGGTACAACAGGCTATTATGCTCAGTGGCAAGAGTAATAACTTTTAAAAAGTAAAACAATGAAGAAATTATTTATATTGAGCATGGTTGTCGGAGTAATGGGACTCACCGCTTGTGATCCCAAACAGGAAGACACCTATACAAATGACCAACCTTCTGTCACAGCAGAGCAATTGCGTGCTAATAGCTCTGTGATCGTAGAACAAGAGAACGGCAAGAACGTGAACTACGTCTATGTCACATCTTCCGTTTCCACTCCACTGCAATGGACTAATGGTGTGACTACTTCTGTGAATCCTACAAGTGAATTCCTGATGCTGGTAACTGGTGAACAGACTATTACCGTTACAGCCATGAATCCTGATGGCTCAAAAGTAAGTGTAGACTACCCTGTTAATATTGAGGTATTATCAGACAACCATCCCGTTGACCCACATTGGGGAATCCTTTGTGGTGCAGGTTCCAAGACATGGACTTGGGATGATTCGAAAGGTAATGTATGGGGCAATTGCGGATTCCTTACTGGAGCAGACGGTAATATCGGTATATGGTGGGGTGTTCCTCCTGCTGATGTAAAGGACCAAGTTGAAGGTTACAGTTATGGCTTTGACGACTCAGGAGATGCCACAATGACCTTCTCCCTCGCTGGAACATCTATCGTAAAGTCTTCTGGTGGTTCTGGCACGTTTAGTTTTGATTTCTCAGATGCTGCTTTACTTGATAATGCTGGTGTTAAGGGTGTTGATGCTGACAAGAGCAACCTTTGGGCTGTTGGTCTCTTAAAAACAACAGGTGACGGTGTCCTCTTCCCTGTCCAGATTAATACAGGAACTATAGTCACCCAACATTACATCAATTACATTGATGAGGATGAGATGGCACTTACCTATGCTTCAGACGGTACAGGTGGCTGGGGTGAAGCCACATACTGGTTCTTCAAGGCTAAAGAGTAATTAACCTAATCCTCTCTATAACATTCCGCCCCGCGTCCCAACCCGATGCGGGGTGGTTTCATATTTCCCCTTCCCCAAGTTTTTCCGGGATTAGTTTGGAGGATAAACAGAAAGTTTGTATATTTGCAAGCAAATGAGAAAAGTGAAAGAAGTATGGCAACTATTACTTTAAACCAAACTGTGTATAATCATGCTAAGAAATATGCCGAATCGCAAAATCTTAGTGTGGATGAATTGATAGTGTCTCTTATTAACAAATTTGTTCCGTCTAACAGAAAAAAGAAATACCAAATGAAATCAATAGACGAATTGGCACCTGAACTCCAAAAAATTATAGGTTTCGCTAAACCTACAGGTGAGGACAGGGAGGACATTAACGGAGATAATGCCCGAATGGAGTATCTTTCTGAGAAATACAATTTATGAAAAAGATTTTCTTAGATACTAATATTTTACTTGATGTCATAGAGGGACGTCCTAAATCTCTTATTGCATCTTCTAATGTCTTGGATTTTGCTATACGGAAAAAGATACAACTATTTGCCACTTCTCTGACTTTTGCAAATTGTGCTTATATAGCACGAAAAAATGTTGGATATGAGAACGCAATAAAAGGCTTAATTGCTTTAAAGAAATTAATCACTATAGCACCTATGGATGACCAACAATGTGAGGAAGCATTAAATTCAGGAGCATCTGACTTTGAAGATATGCTGCAATATGTGGCTGCCAAGTCTGCAAGATGTGAGATAATTGTAACAAGAGATCACAATAGGCACTTCCCTACGGGTGGAATCCCTATCATGTATCCAGAGTCTTTTCTAGAATCTCTCGCAAAAGAGTAATTAACCCAATCCCTCTATAAATTCCGCCCTGCATCGCAACCCGATGTGGGGCGGTTTCTTCCTACACGTAATACGGTGTTCCAAACATTGGAGTAGGGGAGCGGTCTTGTTTTTGCTGGAATAATTTGGTAGGTTCAAAAAGTGTTAGTACCTTTGCAAAGAATATGGCAATGCTACTAACACGATATTGGAAATGGTGTCTCACGATACTGATGGGTATCGGTGTGTTCCTGTTCTGGGGCATAGGTTACCCCCATGCTTTGTCGTATCAGGAGCAATATCAGTTGTTCTTGTGGACGACAGACTATTTCTGGGAGCGTGTTGGGGTGGCTGGAGGCTTTGCCGACTGGTTGGGAGAGTTCATCACGCAGTTCTATTACTATCCCTGGGTGGGTGCTGTGCTGCTTGCAGTTCTCCATATGGTGTTGCAACGGTTATTCGCTTCCTTGATACCTTCTGCTGTTTATCTGCTGAGTTTCGTACCTGTGGTGCTGCTATGGTGGCACATGGGTAATGTGAGTGTCTTGCTGTCATATATGGTGGCAATGGTGCTTGTGGTAGGGTTGGCAGGTTTGGCAGGGAGAGTAGGTTTGGTAGGGAAGGTAGGGATGTTGGGGGATATCCTTGTGATTCCTATCGTCTATTGGTTGCTGGGTCCGATGGTATGGCTGTATGCCATGCTCCGTGTGGCTCTTCATGGTTGGAAGTGGAGTTGGGAACTGTTGTATGTCGGAGCCGTCATGGTATTCATTTCCGCCATGATACTGGTTCAGTGGCCCATGACGATGATTACCCTCTCGATGACCTACTATCGTGTGCCGATGGAGATACCTGTGTTGCAATGGCTGATTCCTGTGGTGACGGCTGTGATTGTAGGGGGTGGTAGGTTTTGTAGGGAAGATAAGTTTGGTAGGGAGAGTAGGTTTGGTAGGTGGATGTGGTATTGCTGGCAGGTAATGCTCATCCTCGTTTTAGGATGGTTTGCCTACCAGAAAGGATATGACAAGGAGGTCTACGAGTTGATATGGCAGGACTACCAGATACGTCATGAGCAATGGGACAAGATCATCCGGCGTGCCAAGAACCATGTGGTCAGAACGACATTCTGGTCGAACAGTGTGAATCTTGCCCTGTCGCAGAAGCGACAGCTTGCCGACCGTATGTTTGACTTCTACCAGAGTGGTGATGATGCCCTTATTATGCCGATGAGGCGTGACATGACCAGTAACCTTCCTTCTGCCGAGGCTTACTATCGTTTAGGACTGGTGAACTCGGCACAACGCTATATGTTTGACATCCAGGAGTCTATCCTGAATGGCAAGAAGAGTGGCAGGTGTACCAAGCGTATCGTAGAGTGTATGTTGGTGAACGGACATTATAAACCCGCCTTGAAGTATATTGACCTGTTGAAGAAAAGTCTCTACTATCGTGGTTGGGCAGAGGAGGCAGAGCGCATCGTGATAGCCGATGCGAAGACCCGGGAGCAGCGCATCAATGCCCATCCGCAGTTAGGAAGGCTTCGCCAGATCCGTTTCAAGCAAGACTTCCTGTACAGTCATTCGGAGAAAGACAAGATATTTGGTTTGTTGTTTATGGACAACCACGACAACAAGATGGCACTTGACTATTTCATTGGTGAGATGCTGTTGCGAGGAAACGTGCAAGGTGTCATGCAATATATGTCATGGGCAGAGCGGTATGGTGGTTATTCCTATATGCCAGTAGGTTATCAGGATGCCGTACAGTGTATCCAGAAGCATGGTGACCTGCCAGGGTCGATGTATGGCGCATACGTGAGGAGGATGATGAAGCAATGAGGAAGTTGTTGTTGATAGGTGTGGTAGGTTTGTTAGGGCTGTTAGGTTTGATAGTGTGCCGGCAGGAACCTGCCGATGTTGTCTTGATGAAGCAGCAGCCTGCTATCTATCCTGACTATATAGGTGTGACGATTCCTGCAGGTATAGCTCCGCTGAACTTCAATGTCATGGGGGAGGGCATCGACAGGGTCGATGCACAGGTGACGGGGAGCAAGGGTGGCGAACTGCATGTCAATGGGGAGTTTGCCGACTTTGACATCGATGAGTGGCATGCCCTAACCGAGCAGAACAAAGGTGGTGCGTTGACTGTTACCGTTTGTGTGCGTAAGGACGGCAAGTGGCTGCAATACCAAGACTTTAAGATCTTCGTGAGTCCATACGCCTTAGATGACTGGGGTGTGACCTATCGTTGTATCGCCCCGGGCTACGAGGTGGGAGGCGATATTGGTATGTACCAGCGTAATATACACACCTTCGACGAGTATGCGATGCTAAGAGAGTCCGCATTGCCCAGTCGTTGTATGAACTGTCATACGGCAAATAGGACTGATCCCTCGCACCTGACCTTACAGATTCGTGGAGAGGGTGGTGGTACGTTGGTGCAGATAGACGGCAAACAACGATGGTATGACACCAAGACCGACTCGACGAAGGCGGCAGGTTCGTATGCCTATTGGCATCCGTCAGGTAACTATTGTGCCTATGCCACCAATGCCGTACACCAGAGTTTCTTTGTGGGAAAAGGTCAGCGCATAGAAGGCTATCATAACTTCAGTAATGTCGTGTTGCTGGATGTCCGTAGTGATGAGTTGATCCTTGCCCCAGAGTTGATGACAGAGACCGACTTAGAGATATTCCCTGCCTTCTCCCATGATGGGAAGTACCTTTATTATAGCACCTCGAAGAGTTGCCAGGTACCAGCAGAGTATATGAAGGTGAAGTGCAGTATCTGTCGCATCGGTTTTGATGAGGCTCAGGGACAATTCGGACATCAGGTAGATACCCTGTTGAATGGACAGAGAGATGACCGTAGTTATACCTTGGCACGTCCATCGTATGACGGTCGTTGGATGATGTATAATGTATCGAGTCGTAGTAACTTCCCTGTGTTCCAGCCAGACGCAGACCTGTGGCTGATGGACATGCAGACAGGCAAGACACGTCCACTGACGGAGGTAAACAGCAAGGATGCGGAGAGTTATCACAACTGGTCGAGTGACAGTCATTGGTTTGTGTTTGCCTCGAAACGGGAGAATGGGATGTTTGCCCAACTGTTCTTTTCCTCTATCGATGACAAGGGACGGGTGACGAAGCCCTTCCTGTTGCCCCAGCGTAACCCCAAGAAGTTCTATCGGGAGATGTTCGACTCGTATAATGTAGCCGATTTCACGAAGACAAAGGTAGACTTTGATGCTCGTGAGACACAACGGCAAGTGTTCCGTAATGAGCGTGTGAAAGTAAAGATAAAATAATAAGGGCTGCGACTTGGTCGCAGTATAGGAGATAATAACGTTATGAGAAAGATTTTGTTTGTGTGTATGGCTATAGGAGCCATGGTGTTTGTAGGATGTCAGAAAAGTAATGTCTGCCAGATTCATGGTACGGTAGTAGGTGAACAATATGAGGGAAAGCGTATCTTCTTGGTACCCCTTTCTGGTCCTGCCACAGCGGAGACTGTTGACAGTATGGAGATTAAAGACGGTAAGTTTGAGTTTACGCCAGACTCCATGCAGATGTATAAGATTCTGCTGGATTATCACTATCGCTTTGGTACCCAGCCACTGATTGTCGTTGCCGAGCCGGGAGAGATACAGGTAAAGATTGACACTATCAGTTCTGCGGTGGGTACCCCTCAGAATGATTCCTTGCAGGTATGGAAAGAACTGACAGAGAGACATCATCGTGAGTATGGTGCTTTGATGAGATTAGTGGATGCAAAAGTCAAGCATAATGACACGATTGAGGCTGCCAAGGTCAAAGAGCAGGCACAGAAGATGCACATCGCTTATAAGAACCGCAGTCGTGCTATGGCTGCAAATATGGAAGGAACCATCCTTGGCAGTTTCCTGAAAGGAATGTTCCCCTTGACTTACCAGCGTAAATATCCTGACGGAAAGATAGTAACGATGAATGCCGATACGAATGAGCCTGTTGAGTAAATATTGGAAGATAGGGGTGTCACTCCTGTTTGGAGTCGTCGTGTTCCTATACTGGTGGCTTGTCCGTCCGGCAATGCTGTCGTATCAGGAGCAATATCAGATGTTCCTGATGGATGGTGACTACCTGATGCAATTACTCTCCGTACCCGACGGTTTTGCCCGTTGTATAGGAGAGTATCTGACGCAGTATTATATCAACCATGTGTTGGGTGCTTTAGTGCTCGCTGTCATCTTTGTCATCATCCAACGGTTGGTATGGCGGTTGATGGCGAGTGTCAGTGAGACGGCAAGAGAACATTATGTCTTGAGTTTCATACCCGTCCTGTCTCTTTGGCTGATGTTAGGTGACGAGAGTGTGCTGTTGACGTTTGCCATAGCCCTGATACTTGCCTTGGCGACGATGTGGTTTTATGAAGTGTTAGGGAAGCGGCTTCGCGTGTACCTTATTATATTATTAGTACCTCTCCTTTACTGGCTTGCCGGTCCTGTCGTACTGATGTTTGCCGCATGGGTTACCATACGCCAGTTCCAGACAGCAGATTCGAAGTGGACAGGTTTGCTGATAGGAGCCCTTGCTGTCATCTATGCCTTAGCCTGTGTCTTGGTTAGTTCCTGGCTCGTTCCATATCCCCTGTTCCGTTTGTTCTATGGAGTAGACTACTATCGGTTTGTCAGTGTCTATTACTGGATGATACTCATCACCATGGCATTATGTGTGCTGATACCTGTACCCCTTGATTGGGCTCCCTCCTTTAAGAAAACGCTATGGGTGGGCATAGGGGAGACCGTCATCGTCGTTGGTGCATTTCTGTTACTTCGTCCCTCCTTCTACGATGCTCGTAAGTATGAGGTAATGGAGTATGACTATTTGGTGCGCTGTCAGAATTGGAATGCCATTATTGCCAAGGCAGAAAAAAAGACACCTGATTTGCCGATGACCGTATGTGCCACCAACCTTGCCTTGGGGATGAATGGACAGTTGGGTGATCGTCTCTTTGATTTCTATCAGAATGGGACACAAGGACTGATGCCATCTTTCGAGCGTAACTTCTCTTCTATCATGCTGACAGGTGAAGCCTATTGGCAGTTAGGATTGGTCAATAGTGCCCAGCGCTTTGCCTTTGAGATGATGGAGGCAATCCCTAATTACGCCAAGAGTTGTCGTGCGGTGAAGCGGTTGGCAGAGACCAATCTGGTAAATGGCGAGTATGAAGTCGCACGTAAATATCTCCGTATGTTGGAGAAGACACTCAGTTATAGTCAGTGGGCAAAACGTACCATGCCGTTGTTAGGAAATGAGAAGGCAATCAATGAGCATCCAGTCTATGGAAGAATGCGTCAGTTACGTCTCAAGGATGATTTCATGTTCAGTGATCAAGAGTTGGATAAGATATTCGGTCAGCTATTGATGCACAACAAGCAGAACGGTCTTGCCTTGCAGTACCTGCTGGCTTATCCGTTGCTTGACCGTGATGTCAACAAGTTTATGAATTATATGATTTATGTGGACGGACTGCACCTTGGCTATCGCCCAAGTAGTTGTATGGAGGCAGTAGTCTTTGCCTATGCCCAGCGCAACCAGCGTCCCCCCCAAGGATACGTTAATGAGATGATGTTGCGACGTTTCAGTGACTTCGTTAATATCTATTCAAGTGGAGGTAAGGATGCTCCACAATTGAAACAATATAGGAATACGGCATGGTATTATTTTATGGGTACGAGATGAGGAAGATTTTTTTGATAGGGTTGGTAGGTATAGTTGGCTTGTTAGGGCTGGTAGGATGCCAGCAGGAGCCTACAGATGTTGTCATGGTGAAACAACAACCGACAATCTATCCTGATTATATAGGGGTGACGATTCCAGTAGGCATAGCTCCGCTGAACTTCAATGTCATTGGGGAAGGCATCGACAGGGTCGATGCACGGGTGACGGGGAGCAAGGGTGGTGAACTGCATGTCAATGGAGAGCTTGCCGACTTTGACATTGACGAGTGGCATCAATTGTTAGAGCAGAACAAGGGTGGTGCGTTAACTGTCACCGTCTGTGTTCGTAAGGAGGATAAATGGCTGCAATACCAAGACTTTAAGATATTTGTGAGTCCTTATGCATTGGAGGAGTGGGGTGTGACCTATCGCCGAATTGCTCCAGGTTATGAGGTATATAGTCACATGGGACTCTATCAGCGAGATTTATCTAACTTCGACGAGACGGCTTTCTTTGATAACCGTCATGTTCCTGGACAGTGCCTGAACTGTCACATGTCTAACCGTACAGATCCCAGTCGTTTTGTGTTTCATGTTCGTGGCGATCATGGTGCTACGATGATACAGATAGATGGTAAGAGGGAATGGCTAAAGGCAAAGAATGACTTGTTGGGTGGTTCTATGGTGTATCCCTATTGGCACCCCAGTGGTAAGTATTGTGCATTCTCCACCAACCAGACACGTCAGGCATATCATATTGTACAGCATGAGCGTATTGAGGTGAAAGACCTCTCTTCTGATGTGTTTGTCTATCATCCTGCTACTCATGAGATTCTGGAAGACTCGTTGTTGAAGACGGCAGACTGGGCGGAGAATTCTCCAGTGTTCTCTCCTGATGGGAAAACATTGTATTATATCACCAGTAAGCAACGGGAGGATCAAACCCTCTATAAAGACGAGAAATATAACCTTTGTAAGATTGCTTTTGACCCAGAGAAAGGTACGTTTGGTGACCATGTGGATACCTTGTTTAATGCTGTCGCCATGGGAAAGAGTGTGACATGGCCTCGTCCTTCCTATGATGGAAAGTACATTCTCTTTACCTTAATAGACTATGGCTATTTCTCTATCTGGCATGAAGAGAGTGAGCAGTGGCTGCTGGACTTGAAGACAGGCGAGGCTCGTCCTCTGAGGGAGATTAACAGTCCGAGGGCAGACAGTTATCATAACTGGAACGTCAATTCCCATTGGATTGTGTTCACCAGTCGCAGGGATGACGGACTCTATTCCCGTCTTTACTTCGCCTCTGTCGATGACAAAGGACAGTTCACGAAACCGTTTATGTTACCACAACGATGCCCGAAGGAGTATTATGATGAGAGTGTCTACTCCTTTAATGCACCAGATTTCACAAAACGAAAGGTAGACTTTAAGGCTCGTGAGGCATCCTCTGAGGTGATGAGTGATAAGCGAGTGGATACGAAGGTAAAATAAGGCACCCTCCCAATTCGGGAGAGTGCCTTATAGTGAACAGAGGCAGAACCTAATGGAAAGGTTCTGCCTCCTGTTTTAGTAGCTGCTCTACATCCACAGCGTCAAAGGGAATGTCACCCTTTGAGAACTCTGGTGCATTAAACGATTTCAATGTCTGGTCATAGAACGAAGGTGATTGCTGTGGTAAGACAAATGGTTTGTGTGGTTTTCCATTGCGGTCGATATAGCAGAAATAGGGCTTGCCATAGAGACCATTGTCACGTTTGGAGGCAAACACCAACCAACGCGAGTTGCTGGACCATGAGTGATAGGTGTCACTGCGTGTACTGTTGACAACCGCCATCGTATCGATATGCCCAGTCTGTAAGTCCATCATCTGCAGGTCAGACTCCTGATGCCAGATGGGGAATGTACCATAATCGGCAATAGTATAAACCAGATATCTGCCATCAGGAGAGATACGGGGATGACAAACAGAGTGTTTTTTTTGCTGCGACGGGTTCGCAGCAGAGTAGACGGTGTCCACCTGATTACCAATCATTCCAGTCTTCTCGTCAAAGGGGATGCGTACCAAGGCATATTGAAGTTGTTTTAACTCTTGTGGCAGTTGCACATGCTGGGCAGCACAGTAATAGATGTATTTACCGTCAGGAGAGAAAGTGGGGAAAGTCTCAAAGGCAAGACTGTCACTTAACAAAGGAGAGCGGATGATACGATTCTCCTGCAAGTCTGCGACATAGACATCCGACTTAGAGTCATACACCTCCAAACGCTTGCTTGCCTTACTATGGAATGCAGGGATGATGATGTTAGTGGAAAAGGTGATGTAACGTCCCGTCGGGGAGAAACCATAATACACAGAACCACTAATCATATCCTTGGTTTTGATGGCAAGTTTGCGCAACTTTCCGTTCTGGTTAAGAATAGCGCCACCATGTGGACCACGGACATACATCATAGAGAGGTTGGGGTCTTGACTGCCCGTCGCATGACAGTTCATACACTGGTTGTTGGCGAGGCGGTAGTCACATAAGGCTTTCTCATCGAAGTTCTCCACACAACGTTGCTTGATTTGCAGGTTGTTCCATACCTCATAGTCAGGCTCAATAAGACGGTAGGTGAGGTATGCGTCAACTTTATCTTTGACAACCAGCCAGTGGAATGAACGGTATTCAGTCCATTTCCCGTCTTTTAAGGTGGTTACTGTGACCTTGATCCTCTCATTTGCCTCTAATAACTCACGCCAGTCTTCCTCATCGAAAACCACCTCATTCCCTCTCGCATTGACAGTAATCGTGCCAGCAGTTACTTGTATTGCCTCGATATTGTCCCTTACGAGAAAGTTCAATGGAGCGATATTGACAGGAATCGTCACATCGGTGTAGTCAGGATAGATAGGGGGCAAAGCCTCACTCTTGCTGACATCCGAAGGGGTGGGAGTGCAGGATAGCAGTACCTGTAGGATGATGATAGAGAATAGGATGTGTAGGAATTTCATATCTGAGGTGCCTTTCCTTTGTCATAATAGTACCAGTAGGTGTCCTTAAACAGAACACTACCACGTTGTTGGTTGTATTGCATGAACCGTTGTATGACACTTGTATCTTTGATATACTGTTGCCAGTCTTCCTGAGGTGCATCAGAGGCGGCAAGCCAGATACAAAGTGCCTCTTGATAGAGTTTCCTTATACGGGGATGCTCTGTACAGTAGCGATCATAGTCTCGCTTGAAACTCTTCACGTCTTTCAGAAGAAGTGTACTGCAAAGAATGTAGTCGAGAGCCACCTCGTTCCTGGGGTTTGAGTCGAGCAGTTGCATCATGATAAAATGAGTATTGTCTGATACACTGATGGTGTCCTGCTGATTCATAAAGCGGGCTTTCTCGGGGTAAAACTTAGACCTCTCTGCGTTCTTAGCCCAGTTGCGCCATACGAAAGAATGCTGAAGGAGTCCTAAATACTTCTGGCTAGCAGCCGTATCTCCTTTGATAAGACCGCACTCTGCCAATCGCTTAATCATACGGTTGTTGCGATTGTTAGGAGAGAACACACATGCCATCAAGGCGGCTCGCTCACAGAAGGTCATGTCTCCCAACGCATAATAAAGCTCATTCATATTCTTGATGGTCAGCAAAGGAGTGTCAGGACCAATCTTGTAAAAAGTTCCTAAGACGTTGGGCTGATAATGGAGAAGTACTTCAGGAAGTTGACCTTGTTGTGCCTTTACCAGATTATAGAAGAATAGCATCTCAGGGGAAGGACTTTCCTCTTCTTCCACCAATTTAACAACCTTATTCCAATTACCAAAGTAATATTCATCATCTACTTGGAATAATTTCTCTAAATACCAGTTAGGTGTTGTCAGCTTGCCGATGCCAGGATAGGTATAGAGTTGTTCCGTAGGCAACAAGTAGGTGTCTTTCAAATAATAGACGCAACCAAGCATGACGACACAAACGGGCACCGCCCACTTCCAATTCTTGACAGTGGAGAGTATGAGGTAAAGCCACACACCATAGCCAAACAACCAGTAGGTGAGTGGAGCGAAAAGCGCTATCCAAAAATTCTTCTTAGGGGTGCAGCAGAAGAGAAGAGTAGCACCAATTATGGCATAGGTGGAACTTAATCTGAAGTCATATCTCAAATGGCAGATAGCCTCTAATGTTGTAAGGATAATAGCAATACAGAATGCCCATCCTTTCCTTAAGCGGATTTGACGTAATGCACCATAGAGTATTCCCATCATTAAAAGAAGGGAGATAGTCAAAATGGAACTTCCGGCATACAGGTAATAATAGAACTGTGTCAGAAAATCTCCCACCATACAGGCTAGCCATGCAGGTTGGTTGAAATAGGTGGAAAGGTATTCGCCAGTCCAAAGGAACAATTGGTTCTGTTCCTTATAAAAGAAATGATAGGGGTAGTATCTTTGGAAGAACACAAAACACGTGACAGCCCATAGTAGAGCTGTCATGAGTCGGTAGTGTATGGCAGATAGTTTACTGCGCATGATCTAAGATTCTTTCTAATTCTTCCAGCTCCTCCTCTGTTGTCGCCCAGCTGGTGACGAAACGGCAGATGGTACGATGAGCAGGGGCTTGTCCCCAATGCGTGAACTCCATGACCTTGGAGAGTTGCTCCACCAAGGCATCGGGCAGGATGACGAACTGCTGGTTGGTGGGAGAGTCAATGAAGAACTCATAACCTTTTTTCTGGAAAATCTCTTTCATCCTCATCGCCATCTCAATAGCATGACGGGAGAGGTCGAAATAGAGATCGTCTCTAAATAATGCCTCAAACTGCAAGCCGATAAGGGCACCTTTAGCGATAACCGCTCCATGCTGCTTCTGGATGGAGAAGAAATGCTTATGGGCACGGCGGTTAGTGAATACGACTGCCTCACCGCAGAGAGCTCCTATCTTCGTTCCGCCAATATAAAAGACATCACAATGACGGGCTAGATAGGGCAGAGTGATATCGTTCCCTTCAGCCATGAGTCCATATCCCAAACGAGCACCATCAATATATAGCGGAATCTCATAATGCTGACATACCTGATAGATATCGTTGAGTTCTTTGGCTGTGTAGATGGTACCTAACTCGGTAGGGAAGGTAATGTACACCAAACCAGGGAATACCGCATGGGCATTGTTGCCGTCATGCATGAAGTCGTCCAAGTATTTGTCAAGTACTTTAGGATTCATCTTGCCGTTATTACCCTGTAGAGTGATGATCTTATGCTCGGTGAACTCCACAGCGCCAGCTTCGTGAACATTAATATGTCCTGTCTCCACACAAATCACACCCTCGTATTGGTAAAGCATGGAGTCAATGGTGGTGGCATTTGTTTGGGTTCCTCCTGTCAGGAAGAAAATCTGGGCGTCAGGCATGCCACAAGCTTCACGAATGCGGTCTTTTGCACGATCGCAGAACTCGTCGAAACCATAGGGAGTCGGTTTTGCTCCATTATACTTAATCAGGTTCTCCAGTACTTTCGGGTGTGCCCCGTTGTTATAGTCGCATTCAAAGGATATCATAATGCCTCTAACATTCTTTTAATAACCACAGAGCAACTGATCTCGCGATTTGCAGCCTCTGGGATGACAATACTATTGGCACTCTCAATGACATCATCTGTGACAATCAGCCCACGACGAACGGGAAGACAGTGCATGAACTTGCCATTGTTCGTCCAAGACATATGCTCAGTGTCAACAGTCCAAGACATGTCTTTGGAAGTAATCTTACCGTAGTCGGCAGGATTCGTCACACCAGGGTTACTCCAGTTCTTGGCGTAGATGAAGTCGGCTCCTTCGAAGACTTTCTTCTGGTCGTACTCTATACGGGCATTGCCTACGAATTGAGGATCCAACTCATATCCCTCTGGGTGAGTGATGACAAAGTCTACGTCAGCAGCATTCATCCACTGGGCGAAAGAGTTGGGAACTGCCTGTGGTAAGGCACGACAGTGAGGAGCCCATGTGAGGACGACCTTTGGGCGCTTTACGGCTTTGTATTCCTCAATCGTAATAAGATCAGCAAATGCCTGAAGGGGGTGTACGGTCGCCGTCTCCATGGCGAAGACGGGCTTGCCGCTATATTTGATAAACTGGTTCAAGACAGTCTCCGCATAGTCGTACTCACGGTCGGTCAGTCCGGCAAAGGAACGGACACCAATCATGTCACAATAACAGCCCATGACAGGGATTGCCTCCAACAGATGCTCGCTCTTGTCACCATCCATGATGACACCACGTTCCGTCTCTAACTTCCATGCTCCTGCATTGACATCCAGTACAATGACATTCATCCCTAGGTTCATTGCTGCCTTCTGGGTGGACAGACGGGTACGCAGGGAGTTATTGAAGAAAATCATCATCAGGGTCTTGTTCTTACCCAGGTGCTGATACTTAAAACGGTCGTTCTTAATCTCTTGTGCCTCAGCGAGTGCTTTCTCCAGAGGTCCTATGTCTTCTACATTAATAAAACTTTTCATAGATTGTCGATATTTCGTTATTCCGATATTCTGAATCAGGGGCGTGTTTGTCCCTCGCCCTCGATGAGCCATTTGTAGGTGGTGATTTCCTCTAACGCCATAGGACCACGGGGACCGAGTTTCTGGGTCGAGATGCCAATCTCCGCACCTAATCCGAACTGTGCTCCGTCTGTAAATGAGGTTGGTGCATTCCAATAGACACAAGCGGCATCCACCTGTTGCTGGAAGATTCTTGCATTCTCCTCGTTCTGGGTGATAATCGCCTCACTATGTCCTGAACCGTATTGGTCGATATGCGCCAAGGCTTCCTCTAAGGAAGTGACAGTCTTAATCGCCATTTTGTAGTCCATAAACTCCGTACCGAAAGAGTCGGCAGTGGCAGGACGTAATAAGATATCGGGATAATGTCCGTTCAGCAACTGATAGGCAGGAGCGTCCGCATAGATGGTTACTTTATGATCTAATAGGGGTTTTACGAATAATTCACCCAGTCGCTTCTCATGGATAATCAGACAGTCGAGGGCATTGCAGACACTCACACGTCGTGTCTTGGCATTGCAGATAATCGCCTTTCCCATCTCCAAGTCGCCATCTTCGTCAAAATAGGCGTTGACAACACCGGCACCTGTCTCAATGACAGGGATACGTGCTGTGTCACGGACGAAATCGATGAGACGACGACCACCTCGTGGAATACAGAGATCGATATAGCCGACGGCATTCAGCATTTCACCAGTTGCCTCATGGGTAGCTGGCAGCAGGGTGACGACATCGGGATTAACGTTAAAACGCTTCAATACCTCATGGATGAGTTTTACAGATTCTTGATTCGACAAGTCGGCATCACTGCCACCTTTCAAGACACAGGCATTACCACTCTTAAAACAGAGTGAGAAGACATCGAAGGTTACGTTGGGACGTGCCTCGTAAATCATGCCAATTACACCGAAGGGAGCAGAGACACGACAAAGACGTAGTCCATTAGGTAGTTTCTTCTCCTTGGTGATATGTCCTAAAGGGGTTGGTAGTGAGGCGACATTACGCATGTCTGCCGCAATGTCATCTAATCTCTTCTCTGTCAGTTGCAGGCGGTCATAGAGTGGGTTCTTGATATCCATCTTCGCCAAGTCTTTCTCATTGGCGACGAGGATACGTTCTTTGTAATCTACGATAGCGTCAGCAACAGCATTCAGAATTTCATTTCGTTGGGTGTCAGAGAGCAGTGCAAGACTTTTGCTTGCCACCTTGACCCTTTTAAAGGTATCTGTCAGATTCATAGTTGTTTGGGCATAAATTCTGTATGTGGAATTTCTTGAGGATGTTGCACGAGATCAATCAAGATGTTGTCACGCTCACCATTGGCAATGATGACGCGAATACCGTCTTGGGAAATCTTGCTTGCTGTCGTGTATTTGGAGTGCATACCGCCACGTCCGAAGGCACTCTTCTCAGTCTGTATATACTGGCTGAGGTCTTTCCCTAGCTCAACATTACGAATTAACTGAGAACTTGGTTCATCGGGATGTCCGGTATAGATGCCGTCGATATTAGAGAGCAAAACCAATGTGTCGGCATTCATCATACGGGCAATGAGTCCGGACAACTCGTCGTTATCAGTAAACATCAACTCCGTGACGCTGACGGTGTCGTTCTCATTAACAATAGGAAGAACATCGTTCTCCAGCATAACCGTCATACAAGCCTGTTGGTTGCGATACTGTTCACCAGGCTCAAAGTTCTCTTTCATGGTCAGTACTTGTCCCACATGGATACCAAACTCACGGAACAGGTCATAATAGAGTCCTACCAGTTTGACCTGTCCTACGGCGGAGAAAAGTTGTCGTTGCTCTACAGAGTCAAGGGAGTGGTCTACTTTCAGTTCTCCACGTCCTGATGCCATAGCACCTGACGACACGAGGATCACCTCATAGTCGTGCTGACGTAACCAGGCTATCTGGTCAACGAGGGCTGACATACGAGTCACATCGAGTTTCCCGTCAGGACGGGTCAGCACGTTAGAGCCTACCTTCACTACGATACGATGTCTCATTGCTTCTGGTCTTTATTACGAATCTCCACACGGCGGATCTTACCACTGATGGTTTTGGGCAGTTCATCGACGAACTCAACAATACGAGGATATTTATAGGGAGCCGTCTCTTTCTTGACGTGTTGCTGCAACTCCTTGACCAAGTCATCACCAGCCTTGTCCTTCCATTCTTTGCCTAAGACAACGGTTGCCTTAACCACCATGCCTCGGATATCATCGGGAACACCTGTTATAGCGCATTCTACAACAGCAGGGTGGGTCATTAACGCACTCTCTACCTCAAAAGGTCCGATACGATAACCACTTGACTTGATGACATCGTCAATACGTCCCTCAAACCAGTAGTAGCCGTCTTCATCGCGCCAAGCCATGTCACCAGTATGGTAAATACCATCGTGCCATGCCTCTTTGGTCAGTTCGGGATCACGGTAGTATTCCTTAAAGAGTCCGATAGGCTTCTTGTCACCTACGCGGACAACAATCTCACCTTTC
Organism: uncultured Prevotella sp.; assembly: GCA_905235835.1. Lineage (GTDB taxonomy): Bacteria > Bacteroidota > Bacteroidia > Bacteroidales > Bacteroidaceae > Prevotella. Next base: position 6,990 of record CAJONQ010000008.1, on the reverse strand, counting down.
TCACCATCCTCACAAGGGGTGCCGTCAGCACGGACGAGGTCAATGTTATATTGGGCATTGGGGATTCCCATACTTCCTGGTTTGGGTTTCATCCACGGGAAGGTGCCCAAAGTCATGGTGGTCTCTGTCTGCCCAAATCCTTCCATCATTTGGATACCCGTCTTCTCTTTGAACTTGTCAAAGACTGCGGGGTTCAAAGCCTCACCTGCCGTGGTACAGTATTCAAGGGAGGAGAGGTCGTATTTCGACAGGTCCTCACGAATCATGAAACGGTAGATGGTAGGAGGTGCACAGAAAGAAGTAATATGATATTTCTCTATCTGGTGGAGTAGGGTGTCCGCATTGAATTTCTCATGGTCGAATACAAAGACGGTGGCTCCTGCAAGCCATTGTCCGTAAAACTTACCCCATACTGCCTTGCCCCAACCCGTATCAGCAACAGTCAGGTGCAGGGATCCCTCATGCAGGTTATGCCAGAACACACCTGTTGTCAGATGTCCCATGGCATAAAGGTAGTCATGGGCAACCATCTTAGGCTCACCGCTGGTGCCACTGGTGAAGTACATCAGCATAGTGTCCTCGTTAGTATTGACAAAAGAGGGTTTGACAAACTTCGGGGCTTGTTTCCATTCTGCCTGCCAGTCGTGGAATCCCTCTGGGATGGGTTTCCCATGATCCGTAACGGTAATCAATGTCTTCACCGTCGGACTCTCTGGCATGGCAAGACGTATCTGTTCTGTCACATAGGCATCATCCACACAGATAATCGCCTTGACACTGGCACGTGTATTACGATAGACTATATCGTGCTTCGTCAGCATGTGGGTGGCAGGAATCACGATAGCTCCGATCTTGTGTAGTGCGAGCATGACAACCCACCATTCATATCGGCGTTTAAGTATCAGCATCACTGGGTCGTTCTTACCAACACCCAACGATAGCAAGTAAGAGGCTGCCTGATCGGTCTGTTCCTTCAACTCTGCAAAGGTGGTACGTATCTCGTCACCTAAGTCATTCGTCCAAAGCAGGGCAAGTCCGTCGGGGTTCTCCTTAGCCCATTCGTCCATCACATCATAGGCGAAGTTGAAGTTCTCTGGGATGATAAACTCCAGATGCTGATTATAGTCCTCTACAGACTCAAAATGTGTCTGCTTTAAAAATCTTTCTATCATAACTATGTGCTATTCTACTGTAAATGCGAGAAACTTCACCGCTTTGTTGCCAATGGCAAGCATACCGTGGGGCTTGGTGGAGTCGAAATAGATACTGTCGCCTTCTTCGAGGACGATGGTCTTGCCACCGATGTACAGTTCCATAGCTCCTTCAAGTATCAGGTTGAACTCCTGTCCGGCATGGGTGTTTTTATAGATAGTACGGGCACCGGGCTTAGGCTCCACAGTAACGATGAAGACATCTGCCTTGTGATTGACGAATCCACTGACGAGACTTTGGTATTTGTAGGCTTTGGTACGCTCCACGCTCATACCTTGTCCTTTGCGCACTACAAAGTAGGATTTCATGTGGGCTGCCTCGGCAAACATCAACTCCTCAGCTGAGATACCATATTTATGGGCAATCTTCATGAGGTTGGAGATGGTAATGTCTGACTCACCAGCTTCTATCTTCTCATATTTCTCTGCGGAGATGCCAATAGTTTCTGCCATCTCACTGATGGGAATGTCAAGCACGTCACGCAGTCCGCGTAACCGTTCCCCAATCTGTCTTAGTTGTTCGTCCATATCTCTTAATTCTAAACTTTTAACTCTAAACTTTTAACTCACTTCGCTCCTGCTTTCAGTCCCCGGATCACTGCAGAGGTGAAACCGGCATGCTCCATCTCGTTGAGTCCTTTAATAGTGACACCGCCAGGAGTTGTTACCAGGTCAATGGCTGCTTCTGGGTGCAGACCACTTGCCTGTAACAGTTCCACCGCACCTTTCATGGTCTGCATTACGATTTGTTTGGCATCATCGGCTTTGAAGCCTAACTCCACACCTCCCTCAGAGGCTGCACGGATATAGCGCATAGCATAGGCAATACCGCAAGAGGCAAGGGTAGTGCCTGCGGCAAGGTGCTGTTCGTCGGTGATGATAGTCTGTCCCATCTCATCGAAGATATTCCTCACCAGTTCAGTCTGCTGCTGTGTCACGGCAGCGCATGGAACGATAAAGGTCATCGAGGCAAGCTGGGCGATGGCGATATTGGGAATCATCAGGAACAGGGGTGGGCAGTCGGGCAACCACTCCTTGATCTTCGCTGATGATACACCAGCGGCAATCACGATGAGAATCTGCTTCTGAGGATTCAGCACGTCCTTGATACCTGTCAGCACTTGCTCTACTAACCAGGGCTTTACACAGACACAAACGATGTCGGCATCATGCGCCGCCATTTGGTTGTCGGTCGTTACTGACACCCCCTGTTGGGCGAATTTCTCCAACACTTGTTGGGAGGGGTCTGCTACTGTGATGTCTTTGTTCTTGAAACGCTCACCCTGGATGAGTCCTTCCACCGTTGCGCCACCCATGGCGCCGGCGCCGATCATTGCTATCTTCATAATGATGCTAATACTTTCTTGAGTTTCTCGATAAATAGGTCTGCTTCTGCTTTGGTCAGACAAAGTGGTGGAAGCAGACGCAGGATATTGGTACCGGCACATCCCGTGAAGCAGTGCTCCTGACAGATGAGGGGCTGGCGCACATCCTTATGGGGAATGTCGAGGTCGATACCGATCATCAAGCCACGCCCCCTGATGTCCGTGATGTGTGTAGTCGTGCCACAACTACAAAGAGAACGCAATCTTTCCATTAAGTATTCACCTACCTCATTGGCATTCTCAACGAGATGCTCTTTCTCAAACACGTCTAATACGGCAAGTGCCGCGGCACAGGCAAGATGGTTACCACCAAAAGTGGTACCTAACTGTCCGTAGACAGGCTCGAACTCTGGAGAAATCAATACACCGCCCATGGGGAATCCATTGGCAATACCCTTTGCCACTGTGATGATATCAGGCTTGATACCCAACCACTGGTGGGCGAAGAACTTACCGCTACGACCATAACCACATTGTATCTCGTCACAAATCAGGACAGTGTTATGCTCCTTACATAGTTTATGTAGTCCTTGGGCAAATTCCTTGGTGGCAAGTTTAATACCACCGACACCTTGGATACATTCTAAGATAACGGCACAGACATCACCCTTCTGCAACTCCTTCTCCCAAGCTGGCAGGTCGTTCAGTGGCAGATAGGTCACATGACCGTTATTGTTGATAGGGGCTATAATCTTTGGGTTATTGGTCACCTCTACGGCGAGGGAAGTACGTCCGTGGAAAGCCTTCTCTGCGGAGAGCACACGGGTACGTCCATTGGTGAAGGAGGCGAGCTTCAAAGCGTTCTCATTAGCTTCGGCACCACTGTTGATGAGGAACAACTGGTAGTCATCGTAACTGGAAATGCGTCCCAGACGTTCGGCAAGTTCCACCTGCAACTTGTTGATGACGGAGTTGGAGTAGAACCCAATCTTGTTCAGTTGCTCCGTTACTTTCTGAATATAATGAGGATGGGAATGCCCAATGCTGATGACGGCATGACCACCATACAGGTCAAGGTATTCCTCTCCCTTGTCATCCCAAACTTTACATCCCTGTCCCTTCACGATGTTCACGTCGAACAGGGGATAAACATCAAATAGTTTCATATCTTTATACCTTAAATAAACGATGCAAAGTTACGGTAAATATCCGATATTCTGCACTTTTTCTGTCTTTTTTATTTAGAAAGCGGAGGCTTTTAGTCTCAATCCGGCGGTCTCGTCGATACCGAACATCAGGTTCATGTTCTGTACAGCCTGTCCGACGGCACCTTTCAGCAGATTGTCGATACAGGAGGTAACCAGTAACTTGCCATCGAAGGCGTCGATGTGTACCAGTGCCTTATTGGTATTCACTACCTGCTTCAAGTCAATAGACTGGTCACTGTAATGGGTAAAGGCGGCATCTTGGTAGAAGCCCTTATAAGCAGCAATAACATCCTCTTCTGATGCTTGGGTCTTGATGACGGAAGTACAGAAGATGCCTCGTGCGAAGTCACCACGATAGGGAATGAAGTCGATGCTTGCCTCCAGACCGCCCTGTACCTGTATCAGCGACTGTTTGATCTCGGCAAGGTGCTGGTGCGTGAAGGGCTTGTAGATGCTCAGATTGTTGTTACGCCATGAGAAATGGGTGGTGGCACCGGGCTTCTGTCCGGCACCAGTAGACCCAGTGATAGCATTGACGGCTACATCCTCTTGCAACAGTCCTAACTTGGCGGCTGGCAATAGTGCCAGTTGGATGCAGGTGGCAAAACAACCGGGGTTGGCAACGTGCTGTGCCTGCTGGATGGCTGTCTTGTTGATCTCTGGTAAGCCATACACATAGTCATGGTCGCCCTTGATGCGGAAGTCCTGTGCCAGGTCGATAATCTTCACATTAGCAGGGATGCTATGTTCCTTCAGGAATGCCTCGCTCTTGCCATGTCCGAAACAGAAGAAGACGACATCGACTTGGTCGAAGGGCATCTGGTCGGTAAACCGCAGGTCGGTGTCACCGATGAGTCCTTCATGTACGTCACTCACCAGATTGCCGGCATTACTCTCTGAGTTGGCGAAGACAATCTCCGCCTCGGGATGGTTCAGCAACAGACGGATGAGTTCTCCGCCAGTATAGCCAGCTGCCCCTAATATACCTATTTTTATCATCTCTTCTCGTCCTTGTGGATTCCGTAGTAAACACGAAGTGGGGTAGAGCTGACCTTGATGAAGCCCTTCGCTTCGTCGGCAGTCCATCCCGTCTGGGTCTCACCATACTCACCGAGTTTAGACTTCGTCAGGTCGTTCGCGGAGTCGATGCCGACGGTCTCAAAACCGTAGGGACGCAGTTTCAGGATAGCAGTACCTGTCACATTACGCTGACTGCTGGTCAGCATCGCCTCAATATCGGGCATCACAGGCTCCAAATACTGGCTCTCATGCAGGAACATGCCATACCAGTTAGCCACTTGGTCTTTCCAGTATTGTTGCCATTTGCTGAGGGTTGATTTCTCCAATAGGCGGTGTGCCTCGATGATGAGTTTGGGGGCGGCAGCCTCAAAACCGACACGTCCCTTAATACCGATGATGGTATCGCCGACATTAGCGTCACGACCGATAGCGTAGGAGGCACCAATCTCCTCTATCTTCTGGATAGCCTTTACCTTGTCGTCAAACTGTTCGCCATTGACGGCGACAATCTCACCTTTCTCAAACTGGATCTTCAGCAACGACTCCTTCTCGGGGTTGGTGACATGCTTCAGATAGGCTTCCTCTGGCAGTCCCTGGGTGGGGTCGAGTAACTCACCGCCACAGATACTGGTACCCCAGATGCCTACATTATAAGAATACTTCAACTTGGTGAAGTCGGCAAAGAATCCATGCTCGTTCAGATAATCCACCTCTTCTTTACGAGTCAGTTTCTTGTCACGGGTCAGGGTGATGATCTCCACGCCTGGTGCCATCACAAGGAACGTCATGTCGAAACGGATCTGGTCGTTGCCGGCTCCTGTGCTGCCATGGGCGATAGCGTCGGCATCAATCTCCTTGGCATAGCGGGCAATGGCGATAGCCTGGAAGATACGCTCGGAACTGACGGAGATAGGATAACAGTTGTTTCGGAGCACGTTACCGAAGATCATGTATTTCAGTGACTTCTCGTAATACTCGTGGGTCACGTCAAGGGTGACGTATGCCTTGGCACCCAACTTATAGGCGTTCTCCTCGTTGGTTTTCAACTGCTCGGCGCTGAATCCGCCGGTATTGGCACAGGCGGCATAGACATCCCAGCCGTCCTGAGTCAGTTTCATCACGGTGTAGGAGGTGTCAAGACCTCCTGAAAATGCTACTACTACTTTCTTGTTAGCCATATCTTTTGTCTTTTTATTTATCGTCTAATTTCTTAATTCGCTCAATGACATCCTCCGGTATCTTGGCGGGCAGATGCTCCTCGGGGTCGTAGAGCATTGCCGTGCAGATGCAGTATTTACGACCGGTACGGTGCAGCACGTCCACATTGATGCAACCCTCGCAGCCTCGCCAGAAAGCCTCGTCGTCTGTCAAGTCGGCAAAGGTCACAGGCTGGTAGCCCAGTTCGGTATTCATCTTCATCACAGCGGCACCACTCGTCAACGAGAATATCTTGGCGTGGGGCCAGCGGGTGCGGGCAAGGGAGAAGGTCATATCCTTGATCTTCTTTGCCACACCCAGTCCACGGAAGTCAGGATGTACAATCAGACCACTGGTTGTCACATACTGTTTGTTGCCCCAGGTCTCGATATAACTGAAACCGGCGAAACGGTCGCCACGCAGGGCAATCACGGCTTTCGCCTCCTTCATCTTGGTAGTGAGATACTCATGGGTACGCTTGGCGATACCAGTACCACGTACCTTGGCGGCATCCGCAATGGTTTGCAGGATAGTGTCTACATATACTTCGTGCTCTGGTCCTGCAACCAGAACTTGTATTTCTTTCTCTTCCATGTCAGTGTGTTACTTCATATTGGGAACGACTTTGCTCAAGGCACTGATGACCTCCTCTTTACTGATACCTTGTTTGATGACAATAAAGATGGTGTCATCACCTGCGATGGTTCCGATAATCTCTTCTATATGGTTATTGTCGATGTTATAGGCAATACTGCTCGCATACCCCGGACGGGTCTTGATGACCCCTAAGTTACCGGAGAAGTTTATGCTCAGAAAGCCAGGTACCTGCATCATCTCACGGACACTATGGGGCGTGCTGACACGCTTGTACATCGTGTCGTTGGGTAATACATATACATAATTACCACGCATCGACGCAGCCTTGGCGACTTTCAATTGTTTCAGGTCACGACTGAGTGTCGCCTGTGTCAACTGGAAACCTTCTTTCTTTAAAGCACTTAGGAGCTCTTCCTGACTGCCTAACTCCTG
>CAJONQ010000007.1 GCA_905235835.1 uncultured Prevotella sp. | reverse complement strand
GGAATATACCTTAATAGACTTTGCCGACCCCACAGACGAGATAACTGTTCTTTCTACGGAACCATCCTGGGTGACAGTCACTTATTATACGAACAAGAACAACCAGCTTGCCGTTATGGTGATAGTGGAGGAGAATACGGAAGACCTGGCACGAGAGCACCAGTATTCATTGAAAACACAGAATGGGAATCAGTTCTATCTGGATATTGTCCAAGATGCTTCGCAAGTCTTTGAGAGGTCATTAGACTTTGCCGGAAAAGGGGAGTCAAAGACCATCACTTTGGAGGACTTCACACCGCCAGTACTCTTTACAGAAGGTTTGAGTGATTGGATACACATGGAATGGAGAAGTGAGACATCAAGCGATGTTACCATCAAAACAGATGCGAACCCTTTAGGAACCGAGCGTTCTGCCCAGATTACACTAAAGGATTCGCAAGGTAATCGCACTATTCTTCATGTGACTCAACAGTTCATGAAGGACGACTCTGACAATACCTCTGATCATGTGACTGACCAAGAGGCACTATGATGTCTGTTGTTAGTTCCTGAATACCAATCCGTCCCCGAACTCGTCGATGATGATCGGCTTTGAGCGGTCTACCTCATCGGCAAGGATTTTACGCGACAAGTCGTTGAGCACCAGATGCTGGATGGCTCGCTTGACGGGGCGCGCACCGAAGTCGGGGTCGTAACCCTCTTGGGCAAGATACCTGACGGCGGTATCGGTTATCTGCAGTTGGATACCCTGTGGCTCCAGCATGTCCGTCACCTTCTTCATCTGCAAGCGTACCACATCAGCTATCTGCTCCTGTGTCAGTTGCTGGAAGGTGATAATCTCGTCGATACGGTTCAGGAACTCCGGACGCATCGTCATCCTCAACTGCTCACGGGTAGCGTTAGAGGTCATGATGATAATGGTGTTCTTGAAGTTTGCCGTCCGTCCCTTGTTATCGGTCAGTCGTCCGTCATCCAGCACTTGCAGCAGGATATTGAACACGTCAGGGTGTGCTTTCTCTATCTCGTCGAACAGGACGACAGAGTAGGGCTTGCGGCGTACAGCCTCCGTCAGCTGTCCACCCTCGTCATAACCGACATAGCCCGGAGGTGCACCAATCAGTCGGCTGACGGTATGCTTCTCCTGATACTCACTCATATCGATACGGGTCATCATCGTCTCGTCGTTGAACAGGTACTCGGCAAGTGCCTTGGCAAGTTCCGTCTTACCGACACCCGTCGTACCGAGGAAGATAAACGAGGCGATAGGACGTTTCGGGTCTTGCAGTCCCGCACGGCTACGACGAACGGCATCGCTGACAGCGATGATCGCCTCGTCTTGTCCGATGACACGCTTATGCAGCTCCTCCTCCAAGTGGAGCAGTTTCTCACGCTCACTCTGCATCATGCGGGTGACAGGGATTCCCGTCCAACGGCTGACGACCTCGGCGATGTCGTCGGCAGTCACTTCCTCACGTACCATGGCGTTACCGTCCTGGGCGGAGGCGAGTTGCTGCTGGATATTCTTGATGTCATCCTCCAAAGCCTTGAGCTTCGAGTAGCGGATCTCAGCGACCTTGCCATAGTCACCCTCCCGCTCGGCACGCTCAGCCTCGTATTTCAGTTGCTCCATCTCCTGCTTGTCCTGCTGGATCTTGTTGACCAACTGACGCTCACCTTCCCACTTAGCACGATATTGCTGCTCCTGCTCACGGAACTCAGCGATGTCTTTGTCGAGTTGGGCAATCTTCGGCTCGTCACCTTCCCGTTTGATCGCCTCACGCTCAATCTCCAACTGGGCAAGTCTACGGGTAATCTCGTCCAGTTCCTCAGGCACACTGTCACGCTCCATCCTCAACTTAGCGGCAGCCTCGTCCATCAGGTCGATCGCCTTGTCTGGGAGGAAACGCTCGGAGATATAACGCTCGGAGAGTTGGACGGCAGCGATACAGGCATCATCTTGGATACGTACCTTATGGTGGTTCTCATAACGCTCCTTCAGTCCGCGCAGGATGGAGATAGCCGACAACTCATCAGGCTCATCCACCATGACGGTCTGGAATCGGCGCTCCAACGCCTTGTCTTTCTCGAAGTATTTCTGGTACTCGTTCAGTGTCGTGGCACCGATAGAGCGCAGTTCACCACGAGCCAACGCTGGCTTCAGGATGTTAGCGGCATCCATGGCACCCTCACCACCGCCGGCACCTACCAGTGTGTGGATCTCGTCGATGAAGAGGATGATACGTCCCTCGCTCTTCGTCACCTCGTTGATGACGGACTTCAGACGCTCCTCGAACTCACCTTTGTATTTCGCACCAGCCACCAGCGCACCCATGTCGAGGGAGAAGAGTTGCTTGTCTTTCAGGTTCTCAGGAACGTCACCACGAACGATACGCTGGGCAAGTCCCTCGACGATGGCGGTCTTACCCGTACCTGGCTCACCGATTAAGATAGGGTTGTTCTTCGTGCGACGGGAGAGAATCTGCAGTACCCGGCGAATCTCGTCATCTCGTCCGATGACGGGGTCGAGCTTACCCTGACGGGCAAGGTCCACGAGGTTCTTGGCGTATTTCTCCAGCGACTGGTAGTTGTCGTCAGCCGACTGCGACTGTACCTTCTGTCCCTGTCGCAACTCATTGATGGCGGCACGAAGGTCTTTCTCCGTGATACCGGCATCCTTCAGAATACGTCCAGCCGTAGCGCCGTCCGTCAGCAAAGCGAGTAGGATAGGCTCCACACTCACGAACTCGTCACCCATCTTCTGGGCATAGTCCTGTGCCTTGAGCAATACCTTATTGGTGTCGCCCGACAGATAGGGCTCGCCACCCTGTACACGGGGCAGGTGTTGCAACTCCTGTCCTATAAGCATTTCTATCTGCTGACCATTGACACCGAGTTTCTGAAACAGAAAGTTCACGACGTCCTTTGCCTTTGCCATCACACCAGCCAGCAAGTGTGTCGGCTCTATGGTCTGCTGACCATTACGCTGCGCTGTATTCACAGCCTCTTGTACTGCTTCCTGCGCCTTGATAGTGAATTTGTCGAATGTCATAGTTTTGTCCTCCTATTCTTTAATTGTCTCTGCCGATAAGCGGACAAACAGTGTGCCGACCATGGAGAAACCGACAAAATGGCGGAGATGAATGACATTCTGTCTTAATACGACGCCCGTACCTTCAAAAAAAGAGGGCGTGTCATTTTGCCACACCCTCTTTTTGAATACTTATGTAACGTTTGCTTACATCGTCACCTCAACGGTATGCTTGCCAGATGCGTAGGGGATGACGTTACCCTCGACGGGCTTGCCGTCAACGACCATCTGCTTGACACCAGATTCCTTGCCGTCAGGGTTCTTGACGGTGATGGTGTATTCGGCATCACGGAACTTACGCTGGATGGTGTACTCCTTAGCAGTCGTCGGCAGACAAGGATCAATCTGCAAGCCGTCATACTGAGGTTTCACACCGAGGATATACTGGCTGACAGTCAGCCACATCCATGCGGCAGTACCTGTCAACCATGAGTTCTTACCCTCACCTGGCTTGGCGGCATCCTTACCAGCCACCATCTGACAGTTGACGTATGGCTCCACCTTATGCAACGTCTGGTATTTCTCCTCCACGTAAGAGGGGAGAATCTTCGCATAGTGTGACCATGCGTCGTTACCACGCCCGGCAAGGGTCTCACCGATGATGACCCATGGGTTATTATGGCAGAAGATACCTGCGTTCTCCTTGTAGCCCTCAGGATAGGATGAAATCTCACCGTACTCGTAGATATATTTGGAGAAGGCTGGGTTGTTGAGCACCATGCCATGCTCGCACTCCAAGTACTTCTTGCAGGAGTCGAGCGACTTAGCCACCATACCGTCCTCAGCACCAATCTGTGCCATGGTACACCAGCCCTGTGACTCGATAAATATCTTCGCCTCGTCACACTCGTGAGAGCCGATCTTATTGCCGAAGAAGTCGTAGGCACGGAGATACCACTCACCATCCCATCCGTCTTTCTTCACAGCAGCCACCATCTCGTCGATAGCATGTTGCATTCGCTTAGCCTCATCGGTCTTACCCAGTTTCTCGCAAAGTTCAACATATTGTTTGGCTGTCACGACGAAGAGTCCTGCAATCATCAGCGACTCAGCCTTTGTACCCTCGCTCTTGTTCTCTGTGGTCTGGAAACTCTCGTTGGGATCCCAAGAGAAGCAGTTGAGGTTCAGGCAGTCGTTCCAGTCGGCACGTCCGATGAGTGGCAGTTTATGCGGACCGAGGTTCTTGATGACGTGGTCCATCGATACCTTCAGGTGCTCGAATAATGTCACCTCAGAACCAGGCTGGTTGTCGAACGGTACCATCTCGTCGAGAATCGAGAAGTCGCCTGTCTCCTTGATATAGGCAACGGTACCAAAGATAAGCCAGCAGGGGTCATCGTTGAAACCACCACCGATGTCGTTGTTACCACGCTTGGTCAATGGCTGATACTGATGATAGCAACCGCCATCGGGGAACTGCGTCGATGCGATGTCGATGATACGCTGACGGGCACGACTTGGAATCTGGTGGACGAAGCCCACGAGGTCCTGATTAGAGTCACGGAAGCCCATGCCACGACCGATACCACTCTCGAAGAACGATGCTGAGCGAGAGAAGTTGAAGGTCACCATGCACTGGTACTGGTTCCAGATGTTCACCATGCGGTCGAGTTTGTCATTTCCCGTGCGTACATTATATATATTAAGCAGCTTGTCCCAATAGTCGCAGAGTTCGGCAAACGCCTTGTCCACCTTCTCTGTGGTGTTCAGTTTCTCGATGATGGCATGCGCCTTCTCCTTGTTGATGACCTGTGGGGCAGCGAACTTCTTGTCCTGCTCGTTCTCCACATAGCCCAGCAGGAAGACGAAGTCACGAGACTCTCCGGGTTGCAGGGTCACCTCGATATAATGCGAGGCGATAGGACTCCAGCCATGGGCATGGCTGTTGCGTGGCTTGCCCTCTACGACAGCGTCAGGGTTTGCAAACTCGTTATAGAGACCCACGAATGTCTCACGATCCGTGTCGTAACCCTGTATCTCTGTGTTCACATGATAGAACGCATAGTGGTTGCGACGCTCACGATACTCCGTCTTATGATAGATGGTCGAATCCTCGACCTCCACCTCACCCGTCGAGAAGTTACGCTGGAAGTTCTCCATATCCGTAGCGGCATTCCAAAGACACCACTCCTCGAAGGAGAAGAGTTTCAGTTTCTTCACCTCCTTGCCTTGGTTGGTGAGGGTCAGTTTCTGCACCTCAGCCCATGTCTTCAAGGGAACGAAGAACAGTACACTTGCCACTACATCATTCTTTCTGCCCGTCACACGAGTATAGCTCATACCATGGCGGCACTCGTAGAAGTCGAGTGGGGTCTTGCAGGGCTTCCATCCAGGATTCCAGATAGTACCGTTGTCATTGATATAGAAATAACGTCCGCCATTATCCATCGGCACGTTATTATAGCGATAACGGGTGATGCGGCGGAACTTGGCGTCCTTATAGAAGGAGTAACCGCCAGCAGTGTTTGAGATGAGTGAGAAGAAATCTTCATTACCTAAGTAGTTGATCCAGGGCCACGGAGTCTTCGGGTCGGTAATCACATACTCACGATGTTGGTCATCAAAATGACCATAACGTTTGTTGTCCATCATAGTTCTGTTATAGTTTTATGAGTTCATATATTATTTCTCTATCAGTATTCGGGCATCGACGGCAACCACGTCCTGCTCATCGGCAAGGAGCGGGTTGATGTCCATCTCCTTGATCTCGGTAGCGAAGCGGAGAAGAGTGGAGAGTCGCACGATAATCTCAGCATATTTCTGCTCGTTGATACCCTTCTGTCCTCGTGTTCCTTTGATGATTTTATAGCCCCTCAGTGAGTGAATCATGGAATAAGCCTCGGCGGCAGAGAGTGGGGCAAGACCCGACTGCACGTCTTTCAGAACCTCGACGAAGATACCACCCAAGCCGCAGAGTACCACATGACCGAAGCGCTTCTCGTATTTGGCACCAATAAACAGTTCGGTTCCTTTCAGCATCTTCTGTACCATGACAGCGGTAGCGTCCTGTATCTTCATCATACGGTCGAACTCCAAAGCGAGATGCTCGGGGGTGCGGATATTCAGTGTCACACCACCCACGTCACTCTTATGGACTGGTCCTACCACTTTAGCCACGACAGGGTAACCCACTTTCTGGGCGAAAGCGATCAGCTCATCCTTGGAGGAAGAGACTTTCTCTGGGACGATGGGGATGCCGGCACATGATAAAATCTCACGGACTATGTCTGGAGGGAGGTATCCGTTATCCTTAATGTCTAAGATGATTTTGTTTAATCTTGGGATATCAATGCCGTAAAGCTGTACCTCTGGCGGAGATGGAGGAGGTGTCTGCATAATCTGAGAGAGTGCTGTGGCAAGGGTTACCTCATCAGAGAAATTGACATGTCCTTTGGCAAGGAACTCAGCCACCTCTGGACCTGCCGTATGCAGACTGGGCAGGATAGGGAAGATAGGCTTTTTGCATTCCATAATCTTCTGATGCAGTACCTCGTAAGCCTGATAGAGGGTGGTCAAGCCTGGAGTACCATAGATGACGGCGATGGCGTCAATATCATCAAAACACCTCTCACAATAATCTATCGTTAATCCCAATTGCTCAGGGGTACCCGTAGCAAGGATATCAATCGGATTCGCCACACTGGAACCAGGGAAGAGTTTCGTCTTCAACTCCTCGGCAGCCTTGCTCTCCAGTTTGGGAACGACCAGTCCGCCTTTCGATAAAGCGTCAGTCAGCATCACACCAGGTCCTCCCGCATGGGTGACAATGGCGAAACGCCTGCCTGTCAGTGGCGGTAGGGTGAAGATACACCCAACGGTAGTCAGTTCCTCCCTGCTATGACAGCGAACAATACCCGCCTTACGGAACAATGCCTCTACGGCAGAGTCGCTGGAGGCGATAGCACCCGTATGACTCGATGCGGCACGACTGCCACTCTCACTGCTGCCAGCCTTGATGGCGGCGATACGACAACCCTTTCGGATGAGGCTGATGGCATGAAAGAGCAACTTGTCAGGATTGGATATGTTCTCGATATATAGTAGTTTGACGTGTGAGTCGGTATCAGGGTTGAAGTGTTCATCCATATATTGCAACACGTCCTCGATACCAATCTGCTTGCCGTTACCAATAGACCATACGCTGTTGAACTGCAACCCCTTAATCACGGCACTCTCCAAGATAAATACCGCTGTGGCACCAGAGCCGCTGACAAAGTCAACACCCTTTGGATGGAGCTTGGGAATCGGTTGTGTGAATACACTATGATGGTTGCGGTTCAGCAGTCCGATGCAGTTCGGACCAATCAGCGCTGCCCCGTATTGTTCACAAGTGTCAAGGATGCGCTGCTCCATCTCCGCACCAGCTTTGGTCTCCTCCCCAAAACCAGCGGAGATAATAATGAACGCCTTGGTGTCTTTCTCTTTGGCAAGAATTTCTACGGTGTCAGGACAGAGCTTGGCTGGAATCACCAGAACGGCAAGTTCTGTAGGAGGTAACTCACGGACATCATGGAACACCTTGATACCCTGAACCTCGTCCTCCTTAGGATTGACAATGCGGAGCGTCCCTTGATAGTCACCTTGCAAGATGTTACGGACGATGGCACCACCAGGCTTGTGGATATTATTAGAGCCTCCGATGACAGCGATAGACTTCGGGGCTAACAGTTCTTGATTAATCATACGGTAACAATGGATTTGACAGGATAGGCAGCGATAGATGACTCAGGGAAGTAATACCCTAATTTCAGCACATGCTTGATAGGTGTGCCGTCAGCAACATTATTTCCGTCTTCCTCACGGTCCAGTTCCTTGTCGAACTTCCCGTCGATTGGTCCATGGACGAAGTCCTCATAGGTATCTCCCTCGCTGATGACTCCCACACAAGTGCTGATAAACGGCAACTGGCGGTTCACAAACAGACGGATATCATGGCAAAGGATATCCACCTCCTCGATACCAGACAGTTCGTCCTCGTTGACTGCCTTGCCTGTGGCAAGCATCTGTACCAATGGTTGCACCTCTTTCTGATAGTAGCGCAAGTCATAGATACGGTTGTTGAGGGTGATGAAATTCCTTACAGCCTCGTTATACACCATCATCTGCTCAGGTGTCAACTTGAGCGACTGAGTTTCTTTCTCCTTCTGTCTCTCCTGCTCGGCGCGTTTCTTTGCCTCTGCCCTCTTCTGACGAATCTTGACGATAGCCGTTGTTCCTGCAGCAACCGCAGTAACTCCGATGGTAGCAAGTGCTGCCCATGTAGACTTCTTGTTTTTCATTTCCATAACGTAGCTGGTATGTATTTTGTCGCAAAGATAGTGTTTTTTCTGTAAAAACCACTATCTTTGCAAAGAAAAATGAATCAGAGAGACAAACAAATCTTACGGATAGCCATTCCTGCTATCGTGACCAATATCACCGTTCCCCTCTTGGGACTGGTCGATACTGCCATTGTCGGGCATATGGGAGATGCCGCCTATATCGGTGCCATTGCGGTAGGCTCGATGATCTTCAGTTTGGTCTATTGGGTGTTTGCGTTTTTGAGGATGGGTACCAGTGGGATGACAGCCCAGGCTCGTGGTAAAAGGGATATGCAGGAGGTGATGCGTCTTTTGATGCGTTCTGTCGTCGTGTCGTTAGCCATCTCTCTTGTTGTTATCATCTTCCAGTATCCATTGAGGGAAATGATGTTGTGGTTTATCGGACCTACACCTGATGTCCGTGTGTTGTCTGTTACTTATTTTAATATTGTAGTATGGGGAGCTCCTGCTGTTTTAGGACTCTATTCTCTAAGCGGTTGGTTTATAGGGATGCAAAACTCAAGTGTTCCCATGCTGATATCCATCATCCAGAATATAGTGAATATCCTTACCTCCCTTACCTTAGTCTATGGCTTGGGTATGAAGGTGGAGGGTGTCGCTTTGGGTACTGTCATTGCCCAGTATGCGGGATTGTTTGTCGCTATGGGTTTGTGGTGGCGTTATTATCGAAGGATGTCACGTTGGAAGGTGTCATTGATGAAGGAAAAACTCACCGACTGGTTGGTGTTCTTCCGTGTTAACCGTGATATTTTCTTGCGCACCCTATTCTTAGTTGCGGTTAATCTCTATTTTACTTCGGCAGGAGCACGTCAGGGAGCAGTCATCCTTGCCGTCAATACCCTGTTGATGCAACTCTACCTCTTCTTCTCCTACTTCATGGATGGTTTTGCCTATGCTGGAGAGGCATTATGCGGCAGATACCGAGGAGCCAGGAATCAAGAAGCCTATCAACAGGTAGTAAGACGATTGTTCGGGTGGGGCGTTGCTATGGTCATCCTGTTTTCTGCTATATATATAGTAGGTGGAATGCCCTTCCTTCGTCTGTTGACGGATGAGCCGCAGGTAGTGGAGGCATCACGAGAATATGTATGGTGGGCTTATCTGATACCGATATCGGGTGTCGCAGCTTTTGTGTGGGATGGTGTCTTTATTGGAATTACGGCAACTCGTGGGATGTTGCTCTCCTCCTTTGTGGCTGCGGTGATATTCTTTATGGGTGTGATAGGATTAATAGATTCCATGGGTAATCATGGTTTATGGCTGTCGATGGTGCTTTATCTTGCTACTCGTGGCATCGTTCAGACTATCCTCTATCAACAAAGTTTCCGTTTCTTTAGTACGAAGTAACCGTTTCTTTAGTACGCTTCGCTTGCGAAGAAATCGTTTCTTTAGTACGCTTCGCTTGCGAAGAATCCCTAAATCTCGTTAAAGGAATTGGCTGTTCAACAGATTTGTCCTATCTTTGCATATAATTAGTAATAACAGTGCGATATGAAACAGAGGACTCTAACCATTATTGCAATCATCATGTTGATGCCTATGTGGATTTTTGGACAAGATTATAAAAGTCTATGGAAGCAGGTAAGTGATGCAGTTGACAAGGATCATCCCCAGACAGCCATCACTCATTTATCAACCATAGAAAGGAAAGCGCAGAAAGAGAAAGCTTACGGTCAATTACTGAAAGCCGCTCTTTATCGTGCTCGTATGCAGTTGGAGGTGGCTCCTGACTCATTGGAACCTGCCGTTCAGCGTTTGGACCAGTTGTTGCAGAAAGAGAAGGAAGTCTCTTTGCGTGCCGTCTTTGCTACTGTGCTCTATTCTATTTATGAGGATAACCACTCCCTTTCAGATGATTGGGAAGAGCTATGTGCTAACTATCGCACTATCGCCTTGTCATCACCTCAGGAGTTAGGCAAAGTGAAAAATGCTATTTATGAGCCTTTCGTCATCAATGGGAAAGACAGTAAAATATATGATGACGACCTGTTACATCTCATCGGACAGGAAATGGAGGCTTGGGAGTGGATGCACGAATACTATGAGAAGACAGGTAACCGTCGTGCCTCTTGTATGACGGCATTAGAGATGTTACGGAAGCATCGTGGCTCTGAAACGGAGAAACTCAAAGAGAGTTCCTATATCCGCAGTCTGGATTCTCTGATTAGTAAATATGGTGATTTGGATGAGGCTGGCGAGGTTGCCTTGGAGCGTTATAACTATATGCGGCAGCATACGTTTGCCACAGCAGCGGAGCAGATTGCCTATCTGGACATGGCAATAGCCAAATGGGGGACGTGGAAACGTATCGAACAGTTGAAAAATAACAGGGCGGAGTTGGTGACCTCTAAGTTCTCTGTAGGAATTCCTTCCTATGTACAAATGCCCTATCATGAACAGACCATCAAGTTATGGGAACTGCGTCATCTGTCTTCTCTCTCCATGAAGGTATATCGTACCAAACTGGCAGGTAATCATGAGATGAATATCCATTATAAGAAGGATTATGAAAAGATAATGGAAGACGCTGTGGAGGTGAAGGAGGCCTACCAGCATCGTACTTTCCCCGTATACAGAGAATACGAGGAGTTTGAGGACTCAGTCCCCTTAGTAGGTTTGCCAAATGGTGTCTATTTGTTGGAGTTCACATCGGCTCCTCATACTGAGGTCGCTCGTGTGCTCTATTACGTTACCAATCTTCGTGTTCTTGCCGTTGGCAGGCAAAAGGCGAATGTTCGTTATATCGTGGTGGATGCTGAGACAGGAAAACCCGTCAAAGGCGCTAAGGTTAGGGTAGAGTCCACTTCCTATGGTGATAAAGAGAATAAGAAGACACTGGTCACCAATGCTGACGGAGAGACTACTTATACCTTTACAAAGGGAACTTGGCATAAAATTTATGTGTCGACGGACGGTGATATTGCTTGCCCTTCCATTAGTTCTAATGATAATTATAGTTATAATAATGATAATAGTAGACGGGAGTATACCAAGATTTATACTGACCGTGCCATCTACCGTCCGGGGCAGACCGTTCAGATGGCAGCCGTCATCTATGCAGTGGAGAATTATATAGAACCATCAGTTGTGGCAGACAAGAAAGTGATCGCCCAGTTGCGTGATGCCAATTACAAGGTGATTGCTGAACAGGAGTTGGTTACGGACGCCTTTGGTAAATGCTCGGCATCTTTTACGTTGCCAACAGGATCAAAAAACGGTTCTTTCTCCATTCGTCTGAATGGTTCTTCGGAGAGTTTCAAAGTAGAAGAGTATAAACGCCCTACCTTTGAGTTGTCCTTCTCAGAGTATAAGGAATCATATAAGGCAGGTGATACTATTACGGTGCAAGGTAAGGCGGTAAGTTATGCGGGAGTACCTGTACAGGATGCGAAAGTGCAGTATACCGTGCGTCGTCGTGTCGCCTATTGGTGGATGAGTTACTCCTGGTATTGGGGGGCAGGTTATTATGGTCATGGCACTGATACGGAGGAGCTCTACACTGGTGAGACCACCACGAAGGAAGATGGTACCTTTGATATGCGGATGCCGATGATATTACCAGAGGATGACAGACGTTACCCGATGTTCTATAACTTCGTCGTAGAGGCGAATGTGACCGATCAGGCTGGCGAGACCCATAGTGGTACGAAGAGCATGCCGTTGGGTACCAGGGCAACGGCATTGACCTGTGATATACCACAACGAATGCGTGTCGATAAGTTGAGACCTGTTACTTTCTATCGTCGTAATGCCGCAGGCAGTGAGATAGAAGGAACTGTCCGCTATCGTCTGGATGGTGGTGAGTGGAAGGAAGGGGCTGCCAATACCCAACTTCCTGTCCTTAGTGACCGACTGAAGAGTGGGGAGCATCGTATAGAGGCAGCTTGCGAGGGGGATTCTGTGGATGTGAAGTTCGTGGTGTTCAGCCTCGACGACAAACGTCCTGCCATAGAGACCAAAGACTGGTTCTATACCAGTGGTTCTTCTTTCAAAGACAACAAGACCCCTGTCACTGTTCAGGTTGGTTCCTCTGATCCTGACTTGTATATTGCCTATGAGATTCTCTCAGACGGTAAGGTGCTGGAGGAAGGCTTTATCCGTGAGAACCGTTCTTTGTGGAATAAGAAATTTACCTATCAAGAGAAATATGGCAATGGATTGACCCTTGCCTTTGCTTGGGTGAAGAACGGTATCAGTTATCTTCATACGACAACGATAAGTCGTCCCCTTCCTGATAAAAATCTGACTTTGAAGTGGGAGACGTTCCGTGACCGACTGAAGCCAGGACAGCAGGAAGAGTGGCGACTGAGTATTAAGGACAAAGATGGCAAACCGGCAGAAGCCCAGTTGATGGCAGTGCTTTACGATAAGAGTCTTGACCAACTTGCCTCTCATTACTGGAGTCTTTATCCTCGTTTGTCGGTGCCTCAGACATATACTTCATGGACCTTCATGCGTTTTGGTAGTGTGAGCACCCATGGTGCGCAACGAGCCAATTTGTTAAGTGTTCCCGATTTCTTTTACAGTCGTTTCGACCATAGCATTTATCCAGACCGTTATTTGGCTTTCGGTAGGAATTATATGGGTGGCAGACGATTGATGAGAGCCTCTGCAATGGCAGACGGGGCAGTTGCCATGGAGGAGCCCATGATGATGGCGAATGCTGTAGGCATGGCGGGTAACTATGAGGCAACAGGTGAAGTGCTGAAAGCTAAGGAAGTGGTTAAGGAAACTCGTCAGAAGGTAACAGACGATGCTACTGAAGAGGAAAAAGAGTCTGTACAGCTGCGTGAGAATATGCAGGAGACCGCATTCTTCTATCCGACACTTACTGCCGACAAGGATGGCGGTGTGACCCTCACATTCACTTTGCCGGAGAGTCTGACAACATGGAAATTCATGGGTGTTGCCCATACCACGGATATGAAGACAGGTAGTCTGGGAGGTGAGACCATTGCCCAGAAGGATGTGATGATACAACCCAATATGCCACGCTTTGTCCGTATGGGTGACAAGGCACAGTTCTCAGCACGTATCTTTAATATCAGTGAGCAAGCACAGCAGGGTACGGCATGTATCGAGTTGCTGGATCCGGAGACCGAACAGGTTGTCTTCTCTGATCAGCAGACATTCGCTGTGGAGGCTGGAAAGACGGGACATGTCACTTTCAGTTACCAGCCTGACGAGAAATACTCATTGCTCATCTGTAGGATGACGGCAAAGGGTGCTGACTTCTCGGATGGTGAGCAGCATTACCTGCCCATCTTTCCAGACAAGGAGCGAGTAACTAAGACGGTACCGTTCACACAGCATGAGCCGGGTGTTAAGGTAGTTGATCTGACCAAACTGTTTCCCGTTGGTACGTCACAACAGAAACTGACCGTAGAGTATACCAACAATCCTGCATGGCTGATGGTGCAGTCATTAGCAACTCTCGGACAGCCATACGAGACGAGTGCCATTGACCAGGCAGCGTCCTATTACTCTAACCTGCTTGCCAAAACCATCCTAAAACAGACGCCTCAAGCCAAGTATGTCTTTGAGCAATGGAAACGGGAAAGGTTACGGGTAGGCGAGCATGGCTCGGGAATGATGGGTAACGAGACATCTTTGAATAGTAACTTGGAGAAGAATCAGGAGTTGAAGGATATCATCTTGGCAGAGACACCTTGGGTGAATGATGCGGATCGTGAGGTGGAGCAGAAACAACGCCTTTCCGACTTCTTCGATGAGAATATGATTAGCAACCGTCTGGCTGCAGCTTGGGAGAAATTGGAGAAACTGCAGAAGAGTGATGGTGCTTTCACATGGTATCCTGAGATGCCAAGTAGTCCTTATATCACGATGAGTATCGCAGAGATGCTGACCCGTCTGCAGGTCATGACGGATGGAAATAAAGATATGGACCGTATGCTGTCAAAGGCAATGGACTATATGGACGGTGAGGTCATCAAGATGGTGAAGGAAATGAGGAAATGGGAGAAGAAGGGTGTCAAGCCGTCGTTCCCCTCATTCACCGCTTTGCGCTGGCTCTATACTAATGCGATCGCCCAACGTAATTTGTCTGATAAGGCAGCAGATGCAAAAAAATACCTCATGCCGTTATTGAAGAAGGACATCAAGCGACAGACTATCTATGAGAAGGCGATGACAACTGTTATTCTCCAACAAAATGGTGATACCAAGACCGCTAAGGAATATGTGCAGAGCCTGAAAGAGTATACTGTCTTTACAGAGGAGATGGGACGTTACTATGACACACCACGTGCTGGTTATTCATGGTATAGCTATAAGATACCAACAGAGGTGGCTGCCATCGAGGCTATCAAATATGTTGATTCTACAGATGTTAAGACGATTGACGAGATGCGTCGTTGGTTGTTGCAGGAGAAACGCACTCAGGTATGGGATACTCCTATCAATAGTGTGAACGCTATCTATGCTTTCCTTTTCAATCAGGTGAATCTGCTTGCCGCTCAAGAGCCTACCGTACTTGCTATCGATCAGCAGCCGATTGAATTGCCAAAGGCAACAGCAGGTATTGGCTATGTGAAGACGGCAATCCATGAGCCGAAGGGTAAGGAGTTTACTGCGACGAAGACCTCTACAGGCTCTTCATGGGGTGCTGTCTATGCTCAGTTTATGCAGAAGACCTCTGAGGTGGAGGATGCTCAGAGTGGTATTACCGTGAAACGTGAATTGTTAACGACTAATGGTAAAAAACTAACGGCTCCACTCAAAGTGGGTGACCGTATCAAGGTGCGCATCACCATTACCTCTACTCGTGACCTTGACTTTGTACAGGTGCTTGACCGTCGTGCCGCATGCATGGAGCCTGTACGCCAGTTGTCTGGTTATCACAATGGTGCCTATTGCTCACCGAAGGATTTCTCCACCAATTACTACTACCATGGTATTGCCAAAGGAAAGCATGTGCTGGAGACGGAGTACTATATCGACCGTGCTGGAGTCTATGAGACAGGAACGTGTACTGTACAGTGCGCATATTCTCCTGAATATCGAGCTACAGCGAAGTCGGAGACTTTAACAGTGAAAGAATGAATATGAATAAAAAAACACTAATAACTTCCTTGCTGGTGCTGACGATGCTACCAGTATCAGCACAGAAACTGATTGCGACGAAGACAACGATTGATGTGGGTAAGACTGGCTTTCAACAGCCAGTCACTGCCGTGTTTGAGTTTAAGAACAAAAGTGTTAGGCGGTTGCGGATAGAGTCGGTACAGCCAGACTGTAATTGTACGACAGTGGATTATCCCAAGACCGAGATCGGCATGGGTGATAAATTCGAGATTAAGATGACTTATGATGCCAAGATGCTGGGACATTTCGACAAGCAGGCGGCTATTATCTCGAATGGTACAAAGAAACCTGTGTATATCCGGATGAAGGGTATCGTGTCGGCAGACTATCAGGATTTCTCTGGTGATTATCCGATAGAGATGGGTAATATGCGTATTGACAAGAACGAATTGGAGTTTGATAATGTCAATAAAGGAGAGATGCCTGTCACTCAAATCCATGTGCTTAACAACGGTACTGGTTTGATGCGTCCTAACCTGATGCACCTCCCTTCCTACCTGTCTGCAACGGTAGCACCGGAGGAGATTCGTCCAGGTCGAACAGCAACGATTAGTGTGACACTTAACTCTAACAAGGTCAGTGATTACGGACTGACGCAGGAGTCTGTCTATCTTGCCGCTAACCCAGGTGACAAAGCGACGAAGGAAAACCTGATTGGCGTGTCTACGGTGTTATTGCCTTCGTTTATAAAGATGACGGCTACCCAGAAACAGTATGCGCCGAAGATGTACCTGTCCAAGGACCAGGTAGACATCGTTTTTGATGGAAAGTCGAAGAAGAAAGACGAGATACAGATATCCAATACGGGTCGTACGCCTTTGACCATCTCCTCGTTACAGATGTTTACGGAGGGACTTCAAATATCATTGGGCAAGAGTACACTTCAGACTGGGGAGTCAACAAAGTTAAAGATTACGGCGCAACGTGATGTATTGATGAAAGTACGTACGAAACCCCGTATCCTGATGATTACCAACGACCCGGATCAATCGAAAGTCATCATAACGATAAATGTGAAATAATAGACATGGAACATCCAGAAAATAGTGCTGAATACGCAGGACTGCAAGTGAATAGTGGGGTGGAGCAGCCTTCTATCATTAATCCATATCTGCAACGTAAGCGTTTTAAACGTCATGAGATGACTGCTGCGGAGATGGTGGAGGGAATTGTCAAAGGTGATGTGACTATCCTCTCTCAAGCAGTGACCTTGGTGGAGAGTGTCAATCCAGCCCATCAGGCAAAGGCACAGGAGGTCATTAATAAGTGTCTGCCATATAGCGGCAATTCTATCCGTGTGGGTATCAGTGGAGTACCAGGTGCGGGTAAGTCGACATCTATTGACGCTTTTGGCGTACATGTGTTGAAAGAGAAAGGGGGAAAACTCGCCGTCCTTGCCATTGACCCCAGTTCGGAACGCTCGAAAGGTAGTATCTTGGGCGATAAGACGCGTATGGAGAAACTCTCCGTTCATCCTGACTCGTTCATACGACCTAGTCCCACAGCTGGTTCTTTGGGTGGTGTGGCCCGTAAGACTCGTGAGACGATTATCCTATGCGAGGCGGCAGGCTTTGATAAGATATTCGTGGAGACGGTAGGTGTCGGACAGAGTGAGACGGCATGTCATTCGATGGTTGACTTCTTCCTACTCATCCAACTGGCTGGTACAGGGGATGAGTTGCAGGGTATCAAACGAGGTATTATGGAGATCAGTGACGGCATCGTCATCAATAAGTGTGATGGTGAGAATGTGGACAAGTGTCAGATGGCTGCCACTAACTTCCGTAATGCCCTCCATTTCTTCCCCATGCCGGAAAGCGGTTGGTTGCCAAAGGTGATGTGTTACAGTGGCTTCTTTGGTTTGGGTATCAAGGAGATATGGGACATGATCTATCAGTATATCGACTTCGTCAAGGCAAACGGTTATTTTGACTATCGCCGTAATGAGCAGTCGAAATACTGGATGTATGAGACGATCAATGAGCATTTACGAATGAACTTCTATAACAATCCAGTGATACAGCAGAAGTTAGAGGCGGTGGAACAGACCGTACTTGCAGGAAAGCAAACCTCCTTCACGGCTGCGCAGAGTCTGCTCAACGAATATTATCATTTATAGTGACTATAGATACTGTAAAATAAGAAAAGATAATGCTACAGATAGAGATTGACAACGGTAGTGGGTTCTGCTTTGGAGTGACGACCGCCATCCAGAAAGCAGAGGAGGAACTGGCAAAGGGTAACACCCTCTATTGTCTGGGTGATATTGTGCACAATGGCATGGAATGCGACCGGCTGCGCCAGATGGGACTCATCACCATCAATCATGACGAGATGCGCAAGTTGCATGATGTGAAGGTGTTGCTGCGTGCACATGGTGAGCCTCCTGCTACTTATGAGCTCGCCTGTCGTAACAACATTGAGATTATTGATGCCACCTGTCCTGTGGTGCTCCAGCTCCAACGGAAAATCAAAAAGCAGTATGAGGCAGGTAATGGACAAATCGTCATCTTCGGCAAAAAAGGTCATGCGGAGGTTCTTGGACTGGTGGGACAGACACAGTCGACGGCTATCGTCATCGAGAGTTTCGAGGAAGTGATGAAACTCGACTTCACCCGTGACATCTATCTATATTCGCAGACAACGAAGTCGCTCGATGAGTTCCATCGTATCATCGAGTATATCCAGCAGCATATCTCCCCTTCAGGGACCTTCAGGAGTTTCGACACCATTTGTCGTAATGTGGCAAACCGCATGCCGAATATCTCAAACTTCGCTACGAAGCATGACCTTACCCTCTTTGTTTGCGGAAGGAAGAGCAGTAATGGAAAGGTGCTTTTCAACGAGTGTCTGCGTGTCAATCCTAATGCCCATCTCATAGAGGGACCAGAAGAGATAGACCCTTCCTGGCTCGAAGGAGTTCAGACGGTAGGTATCTGTGGTGCCACCAGTACTCCCAAATGGCTGATGGAACAGTGCCGCGATGCGTTGCAGAAAGATTCAATCATAATAAATAAAAGACAATGAATGCAAGAAGAATGATGTTTTCAGTGCTCATAATGGTAGCCCTGAATGTGTGTGCGAAGAAAGTGAAATTGGTAATTGACGGTACAACGTCGCCTTCACAGACTACACTGTACCTGATTATCAACAAAGACACGGCTAATGCACAGCGTGTCCCCGTCAACGATGCGAAGTTCTCTGTTACTGTTGAAGTGGATAAGAATGACTTTATTCGCTTGCAAGACAACAAAGACAGACCTGATCGTGGTGGCTTTGTACTCATTCCCGACAGTCGCCATATTACAGTCGATATAAGGGATGGTATAGTAGAGGGCTCCCCTATGTCACAACGTTTGCAAAACACAGTCAGAGCAATACGGAGTGCAGGACCTGGCACATTTCATATTGATGTTTTCTCCGAAGACCCTAAGGCGTGGGAGGAAGCACGTGCTCAGGAGAGAACTATACGTGCAAAGATGGAAACAGAACAACGTGAGCTCGTCCGGAAGGTGATGTTGGAGAATAAAGACAACAATATCCCTGCATGGATTCTCTATTGTTTTCCAGAACAGGCTTTCAGGTATCTTGATGAGGTCACCAAAGACTCTCCGAAATGGATGAGGCATCCGATATTAATGAAACAATGATGTCTTCCGTTGAAGTTGGCAACGACTGTTTTTTGAGCGAGTTGCTTTCGGCTATAGCCGAACGGTTGAAAGGATGCCACTTTACCCCTCGAAGGACGGCACTAATACCCCAACAACGGTAATTGGCTACCCCTACGGAAGGCACTTCTAACTGCGATCGGAGGCATCAGCCATTCATGTGGGTACTATCAAAAACAAAAAAGGGACCTGACGCTGTCGCAGCGTCAAGGGCCCTCGCAAACTTGAACTCACGTCCGAGTCTGTCCTCGGCTCGGCAGAACATGAGTAAACTCAGTCCTGCACTCGCCTTTCGCAAACTTCAAACAACCAAAAAAAGAAGTAGTTGTCTGAATCTTTCTTATCGGATGAACAGCAGTTCACGATACTTGGGCAGTGGCCACAGCGCATCGTCAACGATCAGTTCCAATTTGTCAATCTGGTAACGGATGTCATCCAGTTTCGGCTCCACCTTGTCATGATAGGCGATCGCTTTCTCGTGCTCGTCCTCAATCTTATTGGCGAGTTTACGGGCATTCACCAGTTCCTCCACCTGCCGCTCGATGGAAGAGGTGCGCTCAGCGATCTCCTCGATCAGTTTCAGGTTACGAGCAGACAGTTTCTCCGCCTTGTCAACAGGGAACACCTCCGCCATATTCTCCACGTTCTTCAGCAGTTGACTCTGGTAACGGGTAGCGACAGGAATGATATGGTTCATGGAGAGGTCACCCAGCACACGAGCCTCAATCTGTATCTTCTTCGTGTAAGTCTCCCATTTCACCTCATTACGAGCCTCCAACTCCTTCTGCGTCATCACCCCTAAGCTCTCGAACATCTGGATGCTCTCCGCATCGAGGTAACGCTCGAAGATGACAGGACAAGACTTCTCCACGTCCAGTCCACGCTTGGTAGCCTCTACGACCCACTCGTCGCTATAGCCGTTACCGTCGAAACGGATGGGCTTACACGTCTTGATATCCTCACGCAGCACGTCGATGATAGCATGGAAAGTAGCACTATGACCAGTACCCTCCAGTTTCTTCTCGAACTCAGGAATACGAGCATCCACCCGCTTCTTGAAGTTGACGAGTGCCTCAGCGACCGCACTGTTCAGGGCGATCATCGCAGACGCACAGTTAGCCTCGCTGCCCACGGCACGGAACTCGAAACGGTTACCAGTGAAGGCAAAAGGAGAAGTACGGTTACGGTCCGTATTGTCGATAAACAGTTCTGGAATCTCAGGGATATCCATCTTCATACCCTGCTTGCCAGCCATGGCGAGGATGTCCTTCACGTCTGCCTTCTCAATATGGTCGAGCAACTCAGACACCTGTTTGCCCAAGAACGAGGAGATGATGGCAGGAGGAGCCTCGTTCGCTCCCAAGCGATGCGCATTGGTAGCACTCATGATCGAAGCCTTCAGCAGTCCGTTATGACGATACACACCCATCAGCGTCTCCACGATAAAGGTGGCGAAGCGCAGGTTCTGCTCCGGGGTCTTGCCAGGTGCATGCAGCAGCACCCCATTGTCCGTTGACAGACTCCAGTTGTTATGCTTACCACTACCGTTGATGCCGTCGAATGGTTTCTCATGCAGCAGCACACGGAAGCCGTGCTTGCGAGCCACACGCTTCATGACAGACATCAACAGCATGTTATGGTCGACGGCAAGGTTCGTCTCCTCGAAGATAGGAGCCAACTCAAACTGGTTAGGAGCCACCTCATTATGACGCGTCTTACAAGGAATACCCAGTTCGAGGGCGACAATCTCCAGTTCCTTCATGAAGGCAGCGACACGCTCTGGAATACTTCCGAAGTAGTGGTCGTCCATCTGCTGGTTCTTCGCAGAGTCATGTCCCATCAGTGTACGACCCGTCAACAGCAAGTCAGGACGTGCGGCATAGAGTCCCTCATCCACGAGGAAATACTCCTGTTCCCATCCGAGGTTAGAAGTGACCTTCTTCACCTCCGGGTCGAAATAGTGACAAACATCAGTGGCAGCGACATTCACAGCATGGAGCGCACGAAGCAGCGGAGCTTTGTAGTCGAGTGCCTCACCGCTATAACTGATGAACACTGTAGGGATACAAAGCGTGTCGTCAATGATAAACACGGGTGAGGTGGGGTCCCATGCGGAATAGCCGCGAGCCTCGAAGGTAGAGCGGATACCACCACTGGGGAACGAAGAAGCGTCAGGCTCCTGCTGGACGAGCAGCTTACCAGTGAACTCCTCCACCATGCCACCCTTGCCGTCGTGCTCGATAAACGAGTCATGCTTCTCTGCGGTACCCTCTGTCAGAGGCTGGAACCAGTGCGTATAGTGGGTGACACCATTCTCCGTAGCCCACTGTTTCATGCCGGCGGCTACAGCATCGGCAATCTGACGGTCGAGACGTGCGCCGTTGTCCATCACGTCAATCATCTTCTCATAAACATCCTTGGGAAGATACTTATACATCTTCTCACGGTTGAAGACCTTCTTACCAAAATAACTGGCTGGTCTCTCTGCTGGTACTTCCACGTCGAGCGGCTTCTTCTTGAAAGCCTCACCGACAACCTGAAATCTTAATGTTTCCATATTCATTTTGTGTTTGTGTTGTGAATAACTATCTTGTCCATTTCTTGATTCTGTCTAAAGCCTCCTCGGTATGCTCATGACTGCCAAAGGCGGTGAAGCGTACGTAGCCCTCGCCACTGGGACCGAAGCCCACACCAGGCGTGCATACCACATTGGCACCATAAAGCAGTTGCTCGAAGAACTGCCAGGAGGATGACGCATCGGGAGTGCGCATCCAGATATAAGGAGCGTTCTCACCACCATAGCACTCAAAGCCCAGACGACGGAGGGCGTCGAGCATCTGATGAGCATTCCGCATGTAGTAGTCGATCGTCTGCTGTACCTGCTGACGACCGTCGGGTGTGTAGATCGCCTCTGCCGCACGCTGGGAGATATAGTTAGTACCATTGAACTTGGTAGACTGTCTGCGGTTCCATAACGGATTCAAGGGGATACGCTTTCCGTCGAGGGTGGCAGCAGTCAGTTCCTTCGGTACGATGGTATAACCACAGCGCACACCCGTGAATCCTGCCGTCTTGGAATACGAGTGAAACTCGATGGCACACTTCCTCGCTCCTCGTATCTCGTAGATAGAACGGGGAATGTCCGGGTCAGTGATATAAGCCTGATAAGCGGCATCATAGAATATCAATGTGTCGTTCTTCAGCGCATAGTTGACCCAGCGGCGCAGTTCCTGTTTTGAGATGACCGTACCCGTTGGGTTGTTGGGATAACAGAGGTAGATGACATCCACATGGCAGTCCTCAGGGATTGCCGGTATGAAACCGTTCTCCGCCGTACACGGCATATAGATGACATTCGACCATCGCCCGTCGTTTAATACTCCTGCTCGTCCGATCATCACATTCGAGTCGATATAGACGGGGTAGATAGGGTCGGTCACTCCGATACTGTTGTCCCAGCGTATCAGCTCCTGGATATTACCTGTATCCGACTTCGCACCGTCATTGATAAATATCTCGTCGATGTCCAGATGGATGCCACGGGGCAGGAAGTCGTTCTTCAGGATTGCCTCCCTCAGGAACTCATACCCCTGTTCAGGACCATACCCCCTGAACCCTTCGGCAGTCCCCATCTCATCCACCGCCTTGTGCATCGCCTCAATGACGGCAGGACAGAGCGGTTGGGTGACATCACCGATACCTAATGAGATGACATCCGCTTTGGGATGCATCACCTTGAAGGCATTCACCTTCTTGGCAATGTCTGCAAACAGGTAGTTGTTGGGGAGTTTCAGGAAATGCTCGTTTACTAATGCCATAGTTCTTTTTCTTTTTTATTTCGAGATATCGTTATTCCGATAGTTCTATTTCACCGTCAAAGACAAAAGCCGCAGGACCCGTCATGTGGACATGGTTGTCACTCTCCCGCCATTCGATTGTCAGTTCACCACCGTCCATGACGATCTTTGATGTCCTGCCTGCACGTCCTGTGATAGCGGCAGCGACGGCAGTGGCGCAGGCTCCAGTGCCACATGCCTGAGTGATACCGCTTCCACGTTCCCATACCCGGGTGCGGATGTCACCGTTTCCCATGACTTGGGCGAACTCGATATTACAACGCTGAGGGAATGCAGGATGATACTCTAAGACCTTTCCCGTCTCCTCCACCTGGTCTACATCGTCAGTAAAGATGACGTAATGCGGATTACCCATCGACACGAAGGTGCCCTCATGGAGTCCACGGGTGGGAATGAAGAGACGTTCATCCTCCAATACAGGCTCCAGCATGTCTGCCGTGACACTCTGTACCTTCCCGTCAGTGACGAGAAGGTTGAGCGTCTTGATGCCCGATAAGGTAAGCAATTGTATTCGGGTATTGGTTGTCATTTCTCTCTCGTATAGGTATTTGCCGATACAGCGTGACGCATTACCGCACATCATCGCCTCAGAACCGTCCGCATTGAAGATACGCATGGAGAAGTCAGCCTCAGGTACGGGGGATGCACCTATCAGTACCAGTCCGTCAGAGCCGATTCCCTTATGACGGTCGCTCCATCGGATAGCGAGGTCTGAAGGGTGCTGGATGGGATACTGCATGGTATTGACATAGATATAGTCGTTACCGGCACCGTGCATCTTAGTGAATCTGATCTTTGTCATTTTGTGAGGAATTGGTCTACTTGTTTGGCGATGCTCTTACCACTCGCCATGGCACGTACCACGAGGGAGGCACCATTGGCGGCATCACCGCATACGAATACGTTCTCTGGATATTGTGGGTGTTCTGGTCGGAGGAATCCCATGGCGAGGAGCACTAACTCCGCCTTGATGATCTCAGGCTCTTTTCCTTTCTCCTGTACCTTCACACCAGTGAGCTTACCATCCTTACCGATGAACTCTAAGGTGTTGATGTTCCAGCGGCGGACACATCCCTCCTCATGACTGGAGGTGGTCTTTAGGGTGCGTGGGAAGTTAGGCCAAGGGTTATTGGGGTCAACAGGACCCTCAACAGGTTTCGGCATGATCTCAATCTGCGTCACACTCTTGCAGCCCTGACGATGTGCCGTACCGATACAATCTGAACCAGTGTCACCACCCCCGATGACAAGGACATCCTTGCCCTTTGCGGTGATCCGCTCCTCTTTGGTGAATTCCATACCGGCAAGTACTCTGTTCTGTTGGGCAAGGAGCTCCAAGGCGAAATGTACGCCTTTCAGTTCTCTGCCAGGGACTTTCAGGTCACGGGCGGTAGGGGTGCCGGTGGCAATGACGATGGCATCGAACGGTTCGGTCTGCTGCTGTGCCACAGTAGCATAATCAACGGCTTCACCATAACAGAACTGGACACCCTCCTGCTCCAACAGATGGAGGCGACGGTCGATAATCGCCTTGTTGAGTTTGAAGTTAGGAATACCATAGCGCAGGAGTCCGCCTGCCGCCTCGTTCTTCTCGAAAACGGTCACCTGATAACCCATCAGGTTGAGGTCGTTGGCAGCGGCAAGACCCGCAGGACCACTGCCGATCACAGCAACCTTCTTACCGTTACGCTCAGGATGATGCAGGGCGACAAAGCCCTCACGGAATGCCGCCTCCGTAATCGCACACTCATCCTCTCGGTTGGTGGTAGGCTCGTGCTCGATGAAGTTCAGCACACAAGCCTTCTCACAGAGTGCCGGACAGATACGCCCAGTGAACTCCGGGAAGGGATTCGTGGCGTTCAGCAACTGATAGGCGAGTTCCCAGTCTCCGTGGTATAAGGCATCATTCCACTCAGGGGGCTTGTTGCCTAATGGACATGCCCAGTGACAAAAGGGCACACCACAGTCCATACAACGGCTTGCCTGTAGTTTACGCTCACGAGTGTTGAGCGTCTGTTCCACTTCTCCAAAGTCGTGGATTCTATCGTGAATAGGACGATAACCAGCCTCTTGGCGGTGTATCTCTAAAAATGCTTTCGGATTTCCCATAATCAATAATCTCTTTGCATGTCTGCGATTTTCTGTTTTAGTTTGTTCATCTGCTCTTCTTGCAGTACCCGTTTGTATTCAATCGGAACGACTTGGATGAAGTCTTCCACATAACGGTTCCATTCGTCTAACATCGTACGGGCGAGTTTGGAGCCTGTATAGAGGTAGTGCTGGCGAATCAACTCATGCAGCTCTTTACGGCTGACACTGTCCTCCACGAGGTTGATCTCCACCATATCCATATTGCAGAAATAGTCGAAGTTATGGTGCTTGTCCCATACATAGGCAACACCTCCCGACATACCTGCCGCAAAGTTACGACCCGTCTCACCGAGTACGACGACCCTTCCGCCTGTCATATACTCACAGCAGTGGTCACCGGCGCCCTCCAGGACGGCAATAGCTCCAGAGTTACGGACACCGAAGCGCTCTCCGACCTTACCATTGATATACACCTCTCCAGCGGTAGCACCATAGAGTCCTGTGTTTCCGGCGATGATATTCTCCTCGGCGGCAAAGTTCGTACGGGAGGGAGGCAGGATGGCGATACGTCCACCACTCAGTCCTTTGGCGAAGTAATCGTTCGTCTCACCTTCTAACTTGAAGGAGACACCATGTGTCAGGAAGGCACCGAACGACTGTCCTGCAGAACCTTTGAACTTCACATTGATAGTACCGTCAGGCAGTCCCTGCTCGCCATGTTTCTTGGCAATGACGCCCGACAGCATCGTTCCGACGGCACGGTTGGTGTTCTTAATGGTGTAATCCAGATTCACCTCCTCCTGTTGGTCGATTGCCTTCTCGGCAGCGGCAATCATCTGCTCGTCGATGATGGTACCTTGCATACCGAGAGGTACACTTGGCTGACGGATATCTCCTGTGAAGTGGAGTGTCCCTTCCTCTTTGTTCAAGAGTCGCTCGAAATCCAATACGGAGGGCTTGGTCTCTATGAGCTCCGTATGTCCAATGATGTCATTCAGATGCTTGAATCCCATCTCGGCAAGATACTCGCGAACTTCCTGTGCGAGGAAAGTGAAGAAGTTAACCAGGTATTCATAGCGTCCGATGAAATGTTTACGGAGTGCAGGGTTCTGTGTCGCCACACCCATCGGACAAGTGTTGAGGTTGCATTTACGCATCATCATACATCCCAGTACTATCAGGGCGGCAGTACCGAAACCATACTCCTCGGCGCCTAACAGTGCCATGAGGATAATATCACGCCCAGTCTTGATCTGTCCGTCTACTTGTAATCGCACTTGTGAGCGAAGTCCGTTTTTAACCAATGTCTGTTGGGTCTCGCTCAATCCAATCTCTGGGGAGATACCAGCAAAGCGCATGCTGGAGGCAGGACTGGCACCCGTGCCACCCTCTGCACCGGAGATGATGATGAGGTCGGCTTTCGCCTTTGCCACACCGGCGGCGATGGTTCCCACACCACTCTCTGCGACCAGTTTGACAGAGATGGCTGCCTTCGGGTTGACATTCTTCAGGTCGAAAATCAACTGGGCGAGGTCCTCAATACTATAGATATCATGATGGGGTGGAGGACTGATCAGACTGATACCCGGAATACTGTGACGGGTCTTGGCAATGACCTCGTTGACTTTAAAGCCGGGCAACTGTCCGCCCTCACCGGGCTTAGCACCTTGTGCCACCTTGATCTGTATCTCTTCGGCATTCACGAGGTATTCGGTAGTCACACCAAAGCGTCCGCTTGCCACCTGTTTTGTCTTACTGTTGAGACTGATACCGTCAACCGTGGAGTGGAAACGCTCAGCGTCCTCGCCACCCTCACCAGTGTTGGAACGTGCACCAAGCTTGTTCATGGCAAGACAAATCGCCTCGTGCGCCTCTTTTGAGAGAGCGCCAAACGACATGGCACCAGCCACGAAGTGCTTGACAATCTCCTCTACTGGTTCTACCTCGTCAATACTGATAGGTGCTTTCTTCCATCCAAGGAAGTCACGGATAAAGAGTGGAGACTCCTTCTGGTCTACCAGACGGGTGTATTCCTTGAATTTCTCATAGTCGCCAGTACGGGTGGCAAGTTGCAGGGTTGCAATCGTCTCCGGGTTCCAAGCGTGTTTGATACCGTCCTTGCGCCAATGGAATTGTCCGAGATTGGGCAGGAAAGTAGTTTGGATGGCGTATGCTTTCTGATGGAAAGTGATGGCATCGTTGGCAATCTTCTCCAACCCGATACCGCCAATGGTACTTACCGCTGTACCAAAATAGGTCTTCAGCAGACTCTCGCTCAGTCCGATACTCTCGAAGATCTTGGCTCCACGATAACTGCGGATGGTAGAGATTCCCATCTTCGCCATAATCTTGAAGAGACCTTTCTTCACCGCCTTGATATAGTTTGCCTCCGCAGTGGCATAGTCTTCTTGTATCTTGTGACGTTTCACAAGGTCGTCAAGGATAGCGAATGCCATATAAGGACAGAGTGCCGAGGCACCATATCCCAGTAATAATGCCGCATGCATGGTCTCACGTATCTCTCCACTCTCCACAATCAACGCTGTCTGTACTCGTTTTCCTACACTGATCAGATAGTGATGAACGGCAGAGACGGCAAGGAGTGAGGGGATTGCCACATGGGTCTCGTCCACGTCTTTATCAGTCAGGATGATGTAGTTATATCCCTCATCCACTGATTTCTCTGCCTGATGACAGAGTGCGTCCAATGCGTCGCGTAGTCCGTCAGCTCCTTTCTTGCCATCAAAGAGAATCGGCAGTTTGATGGTGTTGAATCCCTTGTATCGGATATTACAGAGTAAATCCAGTTGGGTGTTATTCAAGATTGGATGCGGCAGGCGTACCATCTTACAGTTGGTCTCATCAGGTGTCAGGATACCAGAGCCTACGCGACCGATATATTCTGTCAGACTCATCACCAGTTCCTCACGGATAGAGTCGATGGCAGGATTCGTCACCTGGGCGAACTGCTGACGGAAATAGTTGAAGAATACCTGTGGCTTGCCCGACAACACGGCGAGTGGGGTATCATTACCCATAGAGGCCGTTGGTTCTTGACCGTTAACAGCCATCGGAGCGATGGTGTTAGTGACATCCTCCTCTCCATAGCCGAACATGATTTCCTTTTGGAGCAGGTTGCTGACGGCATTCTCTATATGACGACCAGACTTTAGTTTCTCTAACTGGATCCGGTTGGTACTCAGCCACTGACGGTAGGGGTGCTCGTTGGCAAGTTGCTGTTTGATCTCTCCGTCATAATAGATCTTACCTTCCTGTGTGTCAATCAGCAGAATCTTACCAGGTTGCAGACGTCCCTTCTCTGCAATCTCTGTCGGGTCAAAGTCTATCACACCCACCTCACTTGCCACGACCATCGTGTCGTTCTTAGTAATCGTATAACGGGCAGGACGTAGTCCGTTACGGTCCAGCATACCACCAGCAAAACGACCGTCACTGAAGAGTAAGGCGGCAGGACCGTCCCATGGTTCCATGAGGATAGAGTGGTATTCGTAGAAAGCCTTTAAGTCCTCGGATATCGGGTTCTTGTCATTAAAACTCTCTGGTACCAACACACTCATGGCATGAGGTAGTGACAATCCCGACATGACGAAGAACTCCAATACATTATCAAGACTCGCAGAGTCTGACATGCCAGTCTGAACAATCGGGGAGATGTCCTTGATGTCTCCTAATGCCTCACTGCTCAATACACTTTCCCTTGCCTGCATCCAACCACGATTGCCACGAATGGTATTGATCTCTCCGTTATGGGCTAACAAGCGGAAAGGCTGGGCTAATGACCACGTAGGGAATGTGTTTGTGCTAAAACGTGAGTGCACCAGCGCCAGTCCGCTTGTGAAATAGGGGTTAGTAAGATCGGGATAGTATTGTCGTACCTGCATGGACGACAGCATTCCCTTATATATAATGTTTGTGTTGCTCAATGAGCAGATATAGAAGTCTGGGTGGGAGACACGACGCTCTATCTTTTTACGTATAATATATAAGGTACGTGAAAAGGTACCCACCTTGTCGTCACTCACACCAGTAATGAAGATCTGCTTGATGGCAGGCTCTGTACTTAATGCGGAGTCTCCCAGACAGTCTTGGTTGGTGGGGACATTGCGGAGGTGCATCAGTTGTAGTCCCTCACGCTCAATCTCCTCAATCATGATACTGAGAATCTCACTCTGTGCCTTCTCCTCTTTGGGCAGGAATACCAGACCTGTTCCGTATTTTCCCTTTTCGGGTACAGGAATACCCTGCAGCAGGATGAACTCATGGGGTATCTGAACCATGATACCGGCACCATCACCGTCTTTTCCGACCTCGGCGCCACGATGACGCATATTCTCTAATACGCGTAAAGCCTGGTCTACCAGCTCGTGACTCTTGTTGCCATGGATATTCACAATCATACCCACACCGCAAGCGTCATGCTCATACTGGCTTTGATAAAGTCCTCTTTTTTCGTTTTGAAGTTTACATTTTGTCATATTATCCTTGTTTAGTCTTCCTTTTGTTTCGTTTTCTGGTGCAAAGTTAAGACAAAACGAAAGATAATCGGTCAATTCTCTAACGTTTTTAAATAAGAAATACGTATAAACTTACAATTTGCTATGTTTTTATCTGTTTTTACTTTCAAAACGAAAATAAGTCATGTGTGTTACTTACGAATTGATAGATTGCATAAATATTTAGAAATAAACCAGAAGGGGAATGGATTGTTTTCTTTCAAAAAGAGTTACTTTTGCCAAAGATAACAGTAAAATGTCACGTACGGACACATTATTTATTAATTAAAAAGGATTTAAGGTATGAAAAAGATTGAGGCAATTATCCGTAAGACGAAGTTCGAGGATGTAAAGCGGGCTTTGCTGAGTTCGGACATCGACTGGTTTGAGTATCATGATGTTCATGGTATCGGACAGAGTCGTCAGGAGCGTATTTATCGTGGTGTCCAGTATAGCACGGATGTGATAGAGCGAGTGGCATTGACGATTGTCTGTCGTGATGTGTTAATGGAACCCACTGTTCAGGTGATCTTGCGAGTAGCTCATACAGGAGAGATTGGCGATGGACGTATCTTCGTCAGTGATGTGATTAACACCTATTCTATCCGTACAGGAGAGAGTGGTGATACTGTATTAAAAGATAAAAAATAGGATAACAACACAAACACAATTTAAACACAACGATGATGAATGAGATTGGATTATCACTTGATACCGTTTGGATGCTATTAGCCGCCATGTTGGTATTTTGGATGCAGCCGGGTTTTGCCTTGTGTGAGGCAGGTTTTACACGTAGCAAGAACACGGCGAATATATTGATGAAGAACTTTGTCGACTTTATGTTCGGCTCCCTTTTGTTCTTCTTCATAGGTTTTGGTTTAATGTTTGGTTCCGAGGGTGCTGGATTTGTCGGAGCACCTAACTGGGGCGATCTCTCTTTTTATAAAGGTGACTTACCTGTGGAAGGTTTCCTGATATTTGAGACTGTATTCTGTGCTACCTCTGCAACGATAGTCAGTGGTGCCATGGCAGAACGTACTAAGTTCTCGATGTATCTGATTTACAGTGCCGTCATCTCACTGCTGATCTATCCGGTGGAAGGACACTGGACCTGGGGTGGAGGCTGGCTTTGCAATGATGCAGCTGATAGTTTTATGATGACAACCTTTGGCGATGTGTTCCACGACTTCGCTGGTTCAGCGATTGTGCATAGTGTAGGTGGTGTGCTCGCCTTGGTAGGTGCCATAGCATTAGGACCTCGTATTGGAAAATATGACACAGAGGGAAAGAGTCATGCTATTCCTGGACATAATCTTACTATGGCTTCGTTAGGTGTCTTCATCCTTTGGTTGGGATGGTTTGGATTCAACCCCGGTTCACAACTTGCAGCCAGTGGGGAGGTCAACCGCATAGCGATCTCACATGTGTTCCTGACGACCAACCTTGCAGCAGTGGCAGGTGGAACGGCAACGATGTTCCTGACATGGTGGAAATATGGGAAACCCTCTTTGTCACTGACACTGAATGGTGTGCTTGCAGGACTGGTAGGTATCACGGCTGGTTGTGACCTCGTGTCTCCTATTGGTGCTGTTGTCATAGGATTTCTCTGTGGACTGGTGCTTGTCTTTGCGATTGAGTTTATCGATCACAAGTTACATATTGATGACCCTGTCGGTGCTTCCAGCGTTCACGGTGTATGTGGTATCTTAGGAACACTGATGACAGGTTTGCTTTCTACGAGTAATGGTGCGTTCTATGGACATGGCTGGGGCTTCTTCGGTGCAGAGTGCTTCGGTATTCTGATGATTGACCTTTGGACTGCCGCCTGTGGTTTCATATTGTTCTATGGTATCAAGAAACTGCATGGTCTTCGTGTGGAGGCACGTGTAGAGGAAGAAGGACTGGATGTTTATGAGCATGGAGAGAGTTGTTATAACTAATAAAGATAGAAATATGAATGGTATTAATATGAAAAAGATTGTGTTATTCGCAATGGGACTGGTGGCAAGTGCCACCGCCCTTGCGCAGGATAAGATTGAGGCGACAATTGAAGCTGATTTCGTCAGCAAGTATATCTGGCGTGGACTGGATTGTGGTGACATCAGTATCCAGCCGACGTTAGGAATAGGGTACAAAGGATGGAGTCTGTCGGCATGGGGTAACGTGGGCTTTAAATCGGAAGACGCCAAGGAGATAGACCTCACAGCCTCCTATACCACTGGTGGACTGACCATCGGAGTGATTGACTATTGGTTTGATACCCCGGAAAAGCGTTATTTCTATTATAACGCACACAGTACCAGCCATGTCTTTGAGGCATTTGCTACCTATGACTTCGGACTGCTCTCTGCTGCATGGTATACCAACTTCGCAGGGAATGATGGACAAAACAAAAATGGTAAACGAGCTTATTCCTCCTATTTCGAGGTGAATGCTCCTTTCAAACTCGCTACCTGTGAATGGGAAGGGACACTGGGTGTGGTACCTTATGCAACCACCTATTATGACACTTCAGGCTTCGCCGTGACGAAAGTCGCCTTGAAGGCGTCGAAGGATATCAAGATCACGGACTCCTTCTCCGTCCCGATATTCGCACAGGTGATTGCCAACCCCTGTTCACAGAAAGCCTATTTCGTCTTTGGATTCACGCTTCGGCCGTGAGTCCAAAGACTCCTTTTTTACGCAAAACTTCAAAACAATCAAAATATGGAAACAAAGTATATCTTCGTAACAGGCGGTGTTGTTTCGTCATTAGGCAAGGGAATCATCTCCGCCAGTATCGGCAAACTACTCCAGGATCGTGGCTATAAGGTCACGATTCAGAAGTTTGATCCCTACATCAACATCGACCCGGGGACACTGAATCCCTATGAGCATGGTGAATGCTATGTCACTGTGGATGGGATGGAGACCGATTTGGACTTGGGACATTATGAGCGGTTTACGGGTATAGAGACTACCCGTGACAACTCCATCACCACAGGACGTATCTACAAGACGGTGATTGATCGTGAGCGGCATGGTGACTATCTGGGTAAGACGATTCAGGTAGTGCCTCATATCACCGATGAGATCAAGCGTCGGATGTTACGGGAAGAACTAAACGAAGGACTGGATTTCGTCATTACTGAGGTGGGGGGTACCATTGGTGACATCGAGAGTGCCCCTTTCATGGAGGCTATCCGACAGTTGCGTTGGCAACTGGGACGTAATGCGGTCTGTGTGCATCTCACTTACGTGCCCTATCTGAAAGCCGCAGAGGAGTTAAAAACAAAACCCACCCAGCATTCTGTCAAGGAGTTGCAGGGAATGGGTATACAGCCAGATATCCTTGTATTACGTACCGAGCGTCATCTGGATGATGCCCTCCGCATGAAGGTCGCCTCTTTCTGTAATGTCGATTTGGAGTGTGTGGTACAGAGCGAGGATATGCCCAGCATCTACGAAGTACCAGTTAGTATGCAGCGCCAAGGACTTGATGCTGCCATCATGCGGAAAATTGGAATACCCGTTGGCGAGATGCCTGCTATGAAGTCGTGGCACGACTTCATACGGAAACAGCGTTCCGCCACCCGTGAGGTGCATGTCGGACTGGTTGGCAAATATGATTTGCAGGATGCGTATAAGAGTATTCGGGAGAGTCTGAATCTCGCAGGCATCTATAACGATGTGAAGGTGAGACTCCATTTCATCAATAGTGAGCATATCACGAATGAGAATGTCGAAGAGAAACTGAATGGTATGGCGGGTGTCATCATCTGTCCGGGATTCGGACAACGGGGCATTGAGGGTAAACTCATTGCGGCACAGTATACCCGGACACACGACATTCCTACCTTCGGCATCTGTCTCGGTATGCAGATGATGGTGATCGAGTTTGCCAGGAATGTACTGGGCTATACGGATGCCAACAGTTGTGAGATGGATGCGCAAACCACACATCCAGTGATCGACTTAATGGAGGAGCAGAAGACCATCACCCAGATGGGAGGAACGATGCGACTGGGTGCCTATGACTGTGAACTGGTGGCAGGTAGTAAGGTGGCTGAGGCATACGGGCAGAAGACACTCATCAGGGAGCGTCATCGTCATCGCTATGAATTTAACAACCACTATACGGAAGAATATGAGCAGAACGGTATGAGACTGGTGGGTGTCAATCCTACTGCCCATCTGGTGGAGATTGTTGAGATTCCTGCGTTACGCTGGTATATCGGTACCCAGTTTCATCCAGAGTATTCCTCTACCGTGCTTCACCCACATCCGTTGTTTATGTCATTTGTAAAAGCTTGTGGTGATGGAACAGTTGAAGCATGAGTGTGGGGTGGCGATGATTCGCCTGTTGAAACCATTAGACTACTACCAACGGAAATACGGTACGTGGCGGTATGGACTGAACAAACTCTATCTGTTGATGGAGAAACAGCATAACCGTGGACAGGAGGGTGCGGGAATCGCTTGCGTCAACCTGAATGCTCCTGCAGGCGAGGAGTATATGTTTCGTGAGCGTGCCGAGGGGAAGGAGGCTATCACGGAGATATTCAAACGGACGGACGACTCTTTCGCAGGACAGTTATATATGGGACATCTGCGATATTCCACGACAGGAAAGAGCGGGTTGACATTTGTGCATCCTTTCTTACGTCGCAATAACTGGCGTGCCAAGAACCTCTGCCTGTGTGGTAACTTCAATATGACGAATATCGACGAGGTCTTTCAGTTTCTGACCAGTCAGGGACAGTCACCTCGTATCTATGGTGACTCCTATATCATGCTGGAACTGATGGGACACCGTCTTGACCGAGAGGCGGAACGGCTCTATGCGGAAGCTAAGGAGAGACAGTTAGAGGGTACCGCTGTCACCCAGTATATTGAAGACCATATACGGATGGAGAATGTTCTTCAAAAGACATTGAAACATTTCGATGGTGGCTATGTGATGTGCGGTATGACTGGCAGTGGCGAGATGTTTGCCATGCGAGACCCGTGGGGCATCCGTCCTGCCTTCTATTATCAGGACGACGAGGTGGTGGTGATTGCCAGTGAGCGTCCTGTGATACAGACCGTCTTCGACCTGACCGCAGAGGACATCCATGAGTTACAACCAGGACAGTCGCTGCTGATCCGTAAGAGTGGAGAGCAGTGTCTGGAACAGATACTGCCAGCCCAACAGTATAGTGCCTGCTCTTTCGAGCGTATCTATTTCAGCCGTGGCTCCGACCGTGATATCTATCAGGAGCGTAAACGCTTGGGTGAGCAGTTGATGCAACCAATCATGCAGGCAATCAACGGAGATGTGTCACATTCCGTCTTTTCCTATATTCCCAATACGGCAGAGGTTGCTTTCTATGGTATGACGGACGGCTTCCGTCGCTTGGATCATGAGGTACGTATCGAGAAGGTGGTATGGAAGGATATCAAGTTGCGGACCTTTATTACCGAGGGTGCTGAGCGTAACGACCTTGCCGCCCATGTCTATGATATTACTTATGGCAGTCTGACACCCTACGAGGATTATCTGGTGATCATCGATGACAGTATCGTGCGAGGTACCACCTTGCGTGAGAGTATCTTCAAGATTCTCGACCGTCTGCATCCCAAAAAGATAGTGATGGTGTCGAGCTCTCCCCAGATACGTTATCCGGACTATTATGGTATCGACATGTCGAGGTTGGAGGAGCTCTGTGCCTTCCGTGCCGCCATTGCCCTCATCCAAGAGCGTGGCATGCAGCAACTCATTGCGGATACCTATCGTTCCTGCAGGCAAGACCCGGAGTCGGAGAATCATGTGCGACAGATCTATGAGCCATTTACTACGGAAGATATCAATGCTAAGATGGTGGAGATGTTACGTCCGGAGGGGATGCAGACACCCGTCGTCTTGGTTTATCAGAGTATAGAGGGACTGCATCACGCCTGTCCGCATCATCCTGGTGACTGGTATTTCACGGGTCATTATCCCACCAAAGGCGGTGTACGGATGGTCAACCGTGCCTTTGTGAATTATGTAGAGCAAGTATTGAAGTTACAACTATAAAAAAGGAGTATGTTATGTGTGGAATCGTAGCGATATTAAATGTGAAGGAGCAGACACAGCAACTGCGTCAGAAAGCGTTAAGCATGAGTCATAAGATCCGTCATCGTGGTCCTGACTGGAGTGGTATCTATTGTGGTAAGTCGGCAATCCTTGCCCATGAGCGATTGAGTATTGTCGATCCAGAGTCGGGAGGACAACCATTGTTCTCGCCGGACGGCAAACAGGTTCTTGCCGTCAATGGGGAGATATACAACCATCAGGAGATTCGTAAGCGTTATGAGGGGAAGTATGAGTTCCAGACAGGTTCAGACTGTGAGGTCATCCTTGCCTTGTATCAGGATAAGGGAATTGACTTTCTGGAGGAGCTGAGTGGTATCTTTGCCTTTGTGCTCTATGACGAGGAACGGGATGAGTTCCTCATTGCAAGAGA
This sequence comes from uncultured Prevotella sp., assembly GCA_905235835.1. Lineage (GTDB taxonomy): Bacteria > Bacteroidota > Bacteroidia > Bacteroidales > Bacteroidaceae > Prevotella. The sequence goes on along the minus strand of CAJONQ010000007.1, from coordinate 3,103 downwards.
CCCGATAGGGGTCATCCCCCTCTATATTGGTTATGATGATGACGGGAAGGTGTATGTCGCCTCGGAGCTGAAGGCTTTAGAGGGACAGTGCCAGCGTTATGAGCCTTTCCTGCCAGGGCACTACCTCCATGGTAGTTCACAGTGCATAGTTCATAGTGCACAGTTGGCTGCGCATAAAGGAACTGAGGGAAAAAACTATGAACTATCCACTAAGAACTATGCACTAACCCCCTATTACCATCGTGACTGGATGTCGTATGATGCCGTGAAGGATAATGGGGCGAGTTCCGAGGATATCCGTCAGGCATTGAGGTCTGCCGTCAAACACCAACTGATGTCGGATGTTCCTTATGGTGTGTTGCTCAGTGGCGGTCTTGACTCCTCTGTGATTTCCGCTGTTGCGGAGAAATACTCTGAGATGCGTATTGAGGATAACTCCCAGACAAAGGCTTACTGGCCCCGTCTGCATAGTTTCGCAGTGGGACTGAAAGGAGCACCTGATCTTGCGAAGGCGAAGTTAGTAGCCGACCATATCGGTACGGTGCATCATGAGATCAACTATACCATTCAGGAGGGACTGGATGCCATCCGTGATGTCATCTATTTCATCGAGACGTATGATGTCACCACGGTACGTGCCTCTACACCGATGTATCTTCTGGCACGTGTCATCAAGTCGATGGGTATTAAGATGGTACTCTCTGGCGAGGGTGCTGACGAGATATTCGGGGGCTACCTCTATTTCCATAAGGCTCCTGACGCAAAGGCTTTCCATGAGGAGACGGTGCGTAAACTCTCCAAACTCCATCTGTATGACTGTCTGCGTGCTAATAAGAGTCTGTCGGCATGGGGCGTGGAGGGACGAGTGCCGTTCCTCGACAAGGAGTTCTTGGATGTGGCGATGCGTACCAACCCCACGGCGAAGATGTGTCCAGGTAAGACGATGGAGAAGAAGATTGTCCGTGAGGCGTTCGCTGATATGTTACCCGAGGAAATCGTATGGAGACAGAAAGAGCAGTTCAGTGACGGGGTAGGGTATTCGTGGATAGACACCCTCAAACAGATCACGGCGGAGGCTGTCACTGACGAGCAGATGGCACATGCTGCGGAGCGCTTCCCCATCAATCCACCTAAGAATAAAGAGGAGTATTACTATCGTAGTATCTTTGCGGAGCATTTCCCCTCTGACAGTGCCGCACGTAGTGTACCCTCGGAGGCGAGTGTTGCCTGCTCCACTGCGATAGCCTTGGAATGGGATGAGGCTTTCAAGAATATGAACGACCCCAGTGGACGTGCCGTGAAGGGTGTTCACGAACAGGCTTATTAATGGGTAAATAGAGCCTTTATTCACTATGATTAAAGCCAGCCCTTAAACGAGTCGTTTAAGGGCTTTAATGGATGTGTTAAGTGACATCTTATTTTATCAATATCTTCTTTCCATTCTGGATATAGACACCACGTTGTGTGGGCTTCTCGACTGGTGTACCACTCAGCGTGTACCATTTGCCGTCCTCACGCAGTCCTTCTGTCTTCACCTGTTGGATGCCTGTCGTATCTTCGATGAATGTCACTGTGATCGTCACATCAGTAGCAGGCATCGTAAAGCTACGTGTGACAGCTGTAGTCCCCTCGGCAGCAGCTCTTGCTGCGGCAGGAGCAGTTACAGGTATCTCAGCACCATTGGCATCTGTAACGGTGAAGGTCTCCAAGACATAGCCTTCCACCGGGATGACGGTGGCTGTCACCACACTACCCTCGTTGGCATAGACCTTGTCGGTCGTGACAGATCCGTGAGTGGCGACAAAACTGGTTGAGGACATAATTGTTGCCTGCAGGCCATGTAGACCATCGGGGGTCACCATACTGGGTCTGACCTTCCGGGAATGTTGCCTGAGGGGCTTTGTTGGCAATACTGAAACTACCGGACTCCGTATCTTCGAAACCAGGATCAGCTGTGAATACCGTATTGGAATGGTCGCGACCATCCAGTGACTCGTCCGGATCTATCCAGCCCGCCTGCAAGGCACCGTTGTTCCAATATGTGTTATAGTCATAGAGCATCGTCGGACCGTCAGACTCGGCACCGCCCATCCATCCTTTCACTTCTCCTCCATTCACGGTACAGTCGTAGATGATGGAGTTGGTCAGTGTGAGTTCCAGTGTGCGACTTGCCTTGGCAGCCAGGTCGTTGAATCCGACACCTACAGAGATTTGATATAGTGTGCAGTGGTCAATAGTGATTGCCTGTACAAGTGCATTCTGTGCCTGTGACTTATCCAGATCCCTCGTTCTTCCTCCGGCACGTAAGATATGTCCTGTATGTCCTGCCTCTGACCAGAAGGTGGTATTCGTTATCTCCAGTGCAAGAGGGAAACCATCGAAGTCAAACAGGTTGTTAGCACCGGCTATCTCAAAGACGCAATCGTCGATGATGACACTCTCCACAAGGGTCTTCTGCTTATCCTGTATCACAATACCGTTTTTCTTCAGTGTTGTTTGTATACCAGTGAGGCTTACAGTCTCCACATGCTTGTAGTTGGGGTTCAGCTCACCCTTCGTGTCCCTGTCTGTCATATTATAGGCTTGTCTCTCCGTACCCTCCAGGACAATCAGCGGACCGTTCAGTCGTGTGCAGTTGATGATTGAGTTCAAACCGGTAATGGTGACAGAGCCGGATGACTTGATGGACTGGGTTATCATATACTTGGCGCCTTCCGCCAGGAGGATCGTGATATCACCCACCTTGTCGAAACTCTTCTTAGCAGCCTCCAGTCTGTCAGTGATATCATCTGCCACCTTCAGGTTCAGCACGATATCAGCAGGAAGAGCTTGGGTAGCATCATAGGCAACAACCCAACGGGGATCACCTGTCTGGAATTTCGCCTGCAGCGAGCCCGCATGAAGATGGAAGTCACCGTTGGTGATATCAGCAAAGGTGGGATCGGTGGTTAGAATATCGTTGCTCGTATCGGCAACACTCTCCTGTACCGCCTGGTCTTTGATGACTCCTGAGTTCTCGTCAGCGGCGTAGTAAGTGTTCTTGGCAAACAGCTTCTTGGCGGTCGGGGCTACGTCCTTTCCTATCAGACCAATGACGAGGTCG